>NZ_JBFRDW010000503.1:0-4493 GCF_052113985.1 Pseudoduganella sp. RAF53_2
AATCCATCCACCGCACCGCTCCCCACGTACTGCCGAATCTCTTCGGCCGCCGCGGCTTCTGACGCGATCATGTCGGTTGCACTGCCCGTCGTCTCACCCAGGACGTAAATACGATCCGCCAGCGCCGCTAGTACAGCCGTCGGGCTCCGTGGCGCATCCGCTGCATTTGCACAGGATGCGACGACTGCCGACGCCAACATCATCATCCGGACCTTCACTTCAAGCCTCCCCGGCTATGCAGCCAGATAACGAAAGACAGAATACAGCCTTGAAGCGCCACGGCGAGAAAGAACTCCGCCGGCAGCTCCCTGAATGTATTGCGAGACAGCAGGTCATACAGGAATACTGAGATCCACACCGGGACCGCGACAAGTAACCACTTCGACCTGCATAACAGCAGCACGCCAGCCAGGAACTTACACCCGCATGCAATGAGCATCGGGTACAGATTGAGGTTCGGGTACACCGTGCTCATGTCGCTAAGGTGCTGCCAACTCGATTTCAAAATCAATGCTGCCATCACGCTACCAGCCAGCAGATATAGCCCGAGCGTCCATCTTGCGAGCAAAATCCACGGCAAACGGACAATTGGCGTTGAACTGACAGATGCATTTTCTGGCGTCATATTTTCCGTTCTTTGATAAAGACCCACCGGCAGTGGCAGGACGGTCTGCTCACTCTAGCTCATCTGGAATTTGTTGTCATGCCGAGAATGGATAACTTGACTCAGGTCATGGAATTCCCCCTTCCGTAAGCCGACACTGGGCAGGTGATATCTATCCGAAGGGGGCTGAGATGTCTTATAAAACTATCCTGGTGCATGCGGACGGTTCGCGTGGCCAGGCGCAACGCATCGAGCTGGCGGCGGCGCTGGCGGAGCAGGAAGAGGCGCATCTGGTTTGCGCCGCAATGACCGGCATTTCGCGCTACGTCTGCGGCTCGCCGGATGCGCTGGCGAATGGCATTGTGCGGCCGGATCTGATTGACCTGGTCCGGCGCAATGCACGAGAGACGCTGGATAACGCGGCCAGTAAACTAAGCCGCCTCGGCGTCGAGTCTTTTGAAACACGGCTGGTCGACGACGATGCCTACGGCGGCCTGCTGCTGCAATCCCGCTATGCCGATCTGGTCATCCTCGGCCAGGCTGACCGCGATGATCCGGCCACGGGCGCCCTGCTTCAGGATCTTCCCGAATACATCATGCTGAACGGCTGCCGGCCGGTGCTGGTGGTGCCATTCGCGGGACAGCTTGCGCCAATCAACGGCACCGCGATCGTGGCCTGGGATGGCAGCTTGCAGTCCGTGCGCGCCATTACCCAGGCCATTCCACTGCTGCGGCGCGCCCAGCGCATCATCGTTGCCCTGTTTGACCCGGTGGTCGGTCCGGATGAGCATGGCGAAAGCCCCGGCGCCGACATCGCGCTGTATCTGGCTCGCCACCGCATCAATGTGGACGTCATGCGCCAGCGCGCCTGTGGCGACACCGGCGAAGCCTTGCTCACCATGGCGGACCGCTTCCACGCCGGCCTGCTGGTCATGGGCGCCTACGGCCATTCACGCTTTCGTGAAATCGCGCTCGGCGGCGTCACGCGCACGGTGCTCAACACCATGACCTTGCCGGTTCTGCTCTCGCATTGAATTCACCAAAGGAGGTAGCCATGTCTTACCGTACGATTCTGGTCCATGTCGACAAATCCGCAAACGCACCAGCACGCATCAAGCTCGCCGCACGTTTGGCGCAGATGGAGGAGGCCCACCTGGTTGGCGCCGCAATGACCGGCATGCCGCGCTATATGTACGCGGGAAGCCCGTTCGATGTCAGCGGCGCGCTGGTCGCCGACTATCTGCGCTACGCATCCAAGCGCTCTGAAGAAGCGCTGGCCAAGTTCGAGGAAGTGGCGGCCAGCGCGGATATCCGTTCGCGTGAAAGCCGCCGCACCGAGGAGGATGAATATTCCGGCCTATGCCTGCAAGCGCGCTACGCCGATCTTCTGGTACTCGGCCAGACTAATCCCGACGATCACGGCGAAGCGGGTCTGCTGCTCGATCTACCCGAATACGTCATCCTCAATTCGGGCCGGCCGGTACTGATGGTGCCCTACGCCGGCGAATTCACCGACATCGGCAAGCGCTGCCTGGTCGCGTGGAATGGCAGCACGCAAGCTGCGCGCGCAGTCACCACGGCGATTCCCCTGCTGCGGCGCGCTTCAACAGTGACGGTTGCCGTGTTCGACGCAAAAGGCAGCGAGGAGGAGCACGGACAGGAACCGGGCGCTGACATCGCGCTGTACCTGGCGCGGCATGGCATTAACGTGGAAGTCGAATCAAGCCCTGCGCCGATCGATACGGGTAACGCCATCCTGTCGCTGGCCGCCAATATGGACGCCGACTTGCTGGTGATGGGTGCCTATGGCCACAGCCGCTTCCGCGAAATGATGCTGGGCGGCGCAACGCGCACTGTGCTGTCGTCAATGACCTTGCCTGTCCTGATGGCTCATTAATTCTGCACGCAACTCGGCAATCTCACGTAACAAAATGCGCATGTCGGCGTGCAGCTCGCGCCGCATGCGCTTTTCATCTTCGCCGACCATCAGCGCGGCGATGCTTGCCGTGACAAGCGACAGCAGGCCAAATCCCAAAATCACAATGAATACCGCCAGCACGCGCGAGGCGGGCGTTGAAGGAACGATGTCTCCATAGCCCACCGTCGCACCGGTTGTGAAGGCCAGCCAGAGGCCGTCTGCATAGCTATGCACCTGCGGCTCAAGCCAGTAGAATCCCCCGCCCGCAAGCGAGATGACGCCGAGCGACCAGGTGCAGATCAGGGCTGGCTGCCGCAGCGGCATGTAGCGCGCCGCAATCGTGACCAGGCGGGAAAATACAGCTGCGCAGTAGACCAGACGCAGAAACCACTCAAGCGGCGGCCAGGGCGGCTCGGACGGCCATGCGCCGGCGATCGTGGCCACGAACAGCATTCCRTCGAAAAGGCCACGCTTGCCGATACGCCGCGCGGGTTTGGCGGCCAGATGGATAGCTAGCAGCAGCGCAGCCACGCCATACAGCAGTTGCCCCGCATAGCGCGCGGCGCTGGCTGCCTCCAGCGAGAGATAGAACGCGGGGATGGTCGCCAGCAGCCCAACGAGTAGCAGTACGGGCATCGATAAATGCTTCATGCCAGCTCCACGCGGTTGCGGCCCTCATGCTTGGCGCGGTACAAGGCACAATCGGCAGCGTGCAGGAGCGACTTCCAGTCCGGACGCTGTTTGTCCAGCATGGCCACACCAATGCTGACGGTCCAGCAAATCGCGCCGTCAGCGCCATCTACCCTTGCCTTCTCGATGCAGCTGCGCAAACGCTCGGCGCATTGCAAGGCCTCCGCCTGGTCGGTTTCCGGCATGATGCAGACGAATTCCTCGCCGCCGATACGTCCGAAGTGATCGATCGCCCGCAACTCCCGCATGCAGACTTCAGCCAGCGAAACGATCACGCTGTCGCCAACCGCATGGCCGTGGCAATCGTTGATGCATTTGAAGTGGTCGATATCGAGCATGGCCACCGCCAGCGGACGTCCATGGCGCCGGGCCAGAGCGAYCGCCCGCTCGGCCAGCTCGAACAGGTAGCCCCGGTTGAACGCGCCGGTTAAGCTGTCGCGCCGCGCGGACTTCAACAGCTGCCCTTCCAGTTCTACCGTTTGCGCCGCAAATGAGCGGATGACGTACATCAGCATCAGCGCAACGGCGATGGCGAAGAAATACAGCATCAACTGGTTGACCGCATCCTGCCAAGGCATGCGCGCCGCGGTGAGCACCGCCAGCAGCGCGCTGGGCACCGCGATGATGCCCAGGAAGTCACGCAAGCGCAAGGTCATGACTGCAACCACGAAGACGCACGAGGTGATGCCAGACAGGCCGTAGAGAAAACCGTCCTGAAGAACGTATTCCGCGATAATCAGCGCGCTGGCATGGGTCAGATACAGAATGCCGCAGCGGTACAGCGGCGCCATGAAGGCGCTGGACGGCAGCCAGGCAAAGGCGCCTATCGCCACCAGCAGGCCGCGTATTCCTAATGCGGCGCCGGCGTTGCCCGCGTCGCGCCAGAAATCCCAGGCGCTGAACAGCAAAATGGCGAGACTGAAAAGCGGACCCAGCACCGGCAGCAGATACAGCAGCTGCCGGACGTGGCGGCTCTCCAGCTCCTGGCTTATCTCATCGGACGCCGCGAACCTGACGGCCCGCAGGCCGAGAGCCAATGGGTTTGCAGCCATGATATCTCCGCAAGTGGTGGCGAACAGCAAGCTTCAATGTAACTGGCAAAGCCGCCACCGTCACCGGGGATATTTGACTCAGGTCAAGTTAGCACCGTAAATTGACTCAGCCTGGACGACGAATCGCGCGGATCTTGCCGGTGCCGCCACCGCCGCAGAAGAATCGGTCCTTGCCATCCGATTCCAGGCCGGAAACATTCACCCCGGCCGGCATATCGATGTATTCCAG
>NZ_JBFRDW010000504.1:0-4484 GCF_052113985.1 Pseudoduganella sp. RAF53_2
GTTCGGGCCTTCAGCACGGACGTAACCTGTGTTCGGGCCTTCAGCACGGACGTAACCTGTAGCGCGGATGCCCTGCTCCAGCAGCCAGATTTCGTAGTCAAAGCCGTAGGGATTGGCGTTGCCGTGCGGCCGCTGAAGGCGCACCTTGAGCCGCCAGCGCTCGCCGGGTTGCACCTCCGGCACCGGTCCGGTGCCGCCGCGCATGCCCGAATACCATGACAGCGCGATTAATGGCGGCGCTGCGCTGGTGCCTTCAACCGCGAAATTGAAGCGCACGCCGCCTTGGAAGCGGAATGGCAGACTGTCGACGGTGCCGACGACGTCGAAATCGCGGCCCTCGTCCGCCCGCGCCAATTCCGGCGCCAGCGCGCAATGCGCCAGCCAGGCGGCCCACAGAAAGCCCAGCGCCGCCCCAGCCAACGCATCGGCCAGCCCAGAAGCCAGCACCGCCAGGACTGCGCCGCCGGAAGCTGTCACGCCGAAAGCTGTCACACTGGAAGCTGTCACGCCGGAAGCCATGGCCGCCGCGCCGGAAGCGCCCGGCCCCTCCATGACGCCAGACGTCCCGCCGCTGACCGGCAAGGACGGGGCGGTGGATGAGACAGGCGCGCGCACAACGCGCCGCATCGCCCACGCGGCCAGCAACGGCAGCGGCGCCAATGCGAGCGTCCAGAGCGGCGGGAGCGCGGGCTGCGTTTGCAGCAGGGCCGCGCCGGCGACGAAGCCGATGATTGCCATGCGCATGGCATGTCCCGATACGGTAACCGCTCAATGTTACCGTCGGACGCAAGCGCCGATTTGATTTAGCTCAGTAAGCCTTGCAGGCGTGGGATGATGGCCGCCGCGTTGGCCGTCGTGACAGACTGCACCTCGTCCAGGTCAGCAACGCGCAATTCGGCCATCACCGCCGCAATGCGCGGGATCTGGTCCGGTGTGTTGCGGCCCGGATGAATCCAGGACGGCGCGATATCCGGCGCATCCGTCTCCATCACGATGGACGACAGCGGCAGCTCCGCCGCCAGGCGCCGGATCTGCAGCGCGCGGGTGAAAGTCAGATTGCCGCCAAAGCCAAGCTTGAAGCCCTCGCCGATATAAGCCTGCGCCTGCTGGAAGCTGCCGTTGAAGGCATGCGCAATCCCGCCCGCCGGTCCAATCTGGCGTACATGCTTGAGCACCTGGTCCTGCGACTTGCGCACATGGCACAGTACCGGCAGCCCGAAATCGCGCGCAATCTTCAGCTGCTCGCGCAGGAAAAACACCTGCTTCTCGCGCATGTCCGGCTCGCACAGCAAGGGAATAAAGAAGTCCAGCCCAATCTCGCCAATCGCCACGAAGCGCGGATCGGACATGGCGGCGGCCACGGCCTCGCGCATGAATTCCAGATCCTCTTCTTTCGCCTGCGGCACAAAGATAGGGTGAATGCCCAGTCCATAGCAGCCATTGGGCGCCTCGTGCGCCAGTTTGCGTACGATCTCGAAGTTGCCGCGATCGACGGCGGGAATGACGATCATCCCAACGCCCTGCTCCGCCGCCTGTGCCGCCACATCCAGCGATTCATCGCCGAATTCGTGGGCATCCAGATGGCAGTGCGTATCGATCCACATGGCTTACTCCTGGCGCAATCCTTCGTCGGTCAGACGCAGCATACGGTCGCAGCGCTTGGCCAGCGCCGGATCGTGGGTGACGATCACGAAGGCCGTGCCGAGAGTGCTCGACAGCTCCAGCATCAGATCGAATACCGATTCCGCAGTCGTATGATCCAGATTGCCGGTCGGTTCGTCGGCCAGCACGCAAGCAGGCTGCGTCACCAGCGCACGCGCCAATGCGACGCGCTGACGTTCACCGCCGGACAATTCGCCCGGCACGTGCGTCACACGCTTGGCCAGCCCAACGCGCGCCAGCATGGCCTGCGCCTGTTCCAGCGCGTCCGCACGCTTCGTGCGGCGGATCATCAGCGGCATCGCCACATTGTCCAGCGCCGAAAACTCCGGCAGCAGATGGTGGAACTGATAGACAAAGCCCAGCGACTGATTACGCACGTCGCCGCGTTGCGCCTCGCTCAGTGATGCGAAATCTTTGCCCTGCAGCGTCACGGCGCCATTGCTTGGCGTATCCAGCCCGCCCAGCAGATGCAGCAGCGTGGACTTGCCGGAGCCGGACGCGCCAACAATCGCCACGCGCTCGCCGCGGTGCACTTCGAAATCAATCCCCTCCAGCACCTTGACCTCGTAGCTGCCTTCCTTGAAGGTCTTGCCGAGATTGCGGCAGCTCAGCACAGCATCATTCATAGCGCAGTGCCTCCGCAGGTTTGACCGACGCCGCCCAACGGCTCGGGTACAGCGTGGCAGCAAACGCCAGCAGCACGGAAACCACGGCGATCACGCCAACGTCCGCCCAGTGCATATCCGACGGCACGGTGCTGATTTGGTAGATATCCTTCGACAAGAACTGCACTCCCAATAAGTGTTCGATAAACGGGACGATAACATCAATATTCAAGGCCACAAGCACGCCGCCCGCGACACCCAGCAGCGCGCCCAGCACGCCCACCAGCGCGCCCTGGATCACGAAAATCTTCATGATCGAACGCGGCGTGGCGCCCAGCGTGCGCAGAATGGCTATGTCGGCCTGCTTGTCCGTCACCGTCATCACCAGCGTGGACACCAGATTGAAGGCGGCCACCGCGACGATGAGTGTGAGGATGATAAACATCATGCGCTTTTCGGTCTGTACGGCAGCAAACCAATTGGCGTTCAGCCTGGACCAGTCACGCACGGTAAGATTGGACGGGAACAGTTTCTTCAACTCTTCCGCAACTTCGGGCGCGCGGTGCATATCGGCTAGCCGCAAACGCAGACCTGCCGGAGCATCCATGCGCAGCATCTTTTCCGCATCCTGAATATGGATGAAGGCCAGGCCTGAATCGAATTCCGGGTGTCCCGCGACGAATACGCCCACCAGTGTGAAGCTGCGCATGCGCGGCACCACGCCGGCCGGGGTCACCGTTCCCTGGGCCAGCGCCATGGTCACCTTGTCGCCAAGATTCAGCTGCAGCGAGCGCGCCAGGTCAATCCCCATCACGATGCCGAACTCGCCGGGCCGCAGATCCTTGAAACTGCCGAATTTGGTGGTCTTGGCCAGATCGGACACATTCGGCTCCTGATCCGGCAGTACGCCGCGCACCACCGCCGGGCGCAGGATTTCGCCACCGTGCAGCAGCATGGCCTGCGTCTGCACGAAAGGCGCCGTACCCTTCACCGCCGGATTCGTCATGGYGCGGCGGGCCTGCTCCTGCCAGTCCGGCATCGAGCCGTTCTTGTCGAAGACTTCGACGTGGGCCAGCACGGACAGCATGCGGTCCGTAACCTCTTTGCGGAAGCCGTTCATCACCGACAGGATGATGATCAGCGCAGCCACACCCAGCGCGATGCCGCTCATCGAAATCAGGGAGATAAAGGAAATGAAGCTGTTGCGCTTATCGCGCTTGCCTGCACGGGTGTAGCGCAGGCCGACCAGCCATTCGTAGGGGAGATTCTTCATATTATTCGTAACGCAGGGCGTCCGCCGGACGCACACGGGCTGCCGACCAGCTAGGGTACAGGGTCGCCACAAAGGCCAGCGCCATCGAGGTGATACCGATAATGGTCACATCATGCCAGCGCAGGTCCGACGGCACGGCGCTGATGAAGTAGATGTCCTTGGCCAGGAACTTCACGCCAAACAGATGCTCGATGGCGGGTACGATCACGTCCACGTTCAGGGCCAGCGTCACACCGCCCACCACGCCCAGCGCGGTGCCCAGCACGCCAACCAGCGCTCCCTGTACCATGAAAATCTTCATGATCGAACGTGGCGATGCACCCAGGGTGCGCAGGATGGCGATATCGGCTTGTTTATCGGTCACCGTCATCACCAGCGTAGCGACCAGGTTGAAGGCCGCAACAGCGATGATCAGAGTCAGGATCACAAACATCATGTGCTTCTGCGTGGTCACGGCGGCGAACCAGGTCGTGTTCAGCTTCGTCCAGTCGCGCACCAGCAGTTTGCCCGGCATGGTCTGCTTCAGCTCAAATGCCACTTCCGGCGCTTTCTGCAGGTCCTGCAAGCGCAGGCGCAGGCCGAACGGCGCATTCAGGTGCACCAGTTGTTCGCCGTCTTCCAGATGTACATAGCCCAGACCGGAATCGAATTCGTTATGCCCGGCTTCGAAAATGCCGCTGACGGTAAAGGTGCGCAGTGTCGGCGCCACGCTGGTGAAGGACGAGCCCTCGGCCAGCGCAATCGCCACCTTGTCGCCAATCTTCACCTCCAGCTGGCGCGCCAGCTCGATGCCCAGAATGATGTTGAACGAACCGGGCTGCAAGCTATCCAGACTGCCCTCTTTCATCTGCCTGCCGATGTCGGAAACCTTGGTCTCCTCGCCTGGCAGGATGCCGCGCACCACGGCAGGACGCAGAATGTCGCCGCCATGCACCAGCATGCCC
>NZ_JBFRDW010000505.1:0-4483 GCF_052113985.1 Pseudoduganella sp. RAF53_2
CGGACGCGCCGGAGGCGGCCTGTTTGGGCGCATTGGCCACCTTGGTCGGCGCCACGAAGGGCGGCGGCGACACTTCAAAGGTGACGCAATAGTCCATGCTGGCCTCTTCGAAATCCTTCTCGCGGTTTTGCAGGCGCAGCAGTTCGAGATAGAGCAGCCAGGGCGCTTCGCCTTCGTCGCGGCGGCCCACGTCGAGGATGGCGCGTACCTGCGTCGCCAGTTCGGCCGCAGCGGCCACGATCAGCTCGCGCTGGCCAGCCTGGGCTTTGCGCAGGGCGTCCAGCAGCAGTCCGCAGCCTTCCGGTGCGACACCGTTGACGCGGCTGAAGTCGAAGCGCAGCGGCAGGCGGCTTGGGGCCGTATCCACCTTGGCCAGCTGGACGGCGATGCTGCTATCCAGCACGCCGGCTACGGCCACGGTCGGCGTCAGGCCCGTGTAGCCGGCGCCGGCAGCGGCAGGCGCTTCGGCCGGCAGCGGCGCCCAGGACGGCGGCGAGGTTTCAAATTTGCTGGCGTAATCGATGGACAGGTCGTCGAACGCCATCTGGTCGTTCAGCACCTGGTACAGATCGAACAGCATCCACCACGGCGTGCGGTCCTGCGTGGCGCCGGACTCGCGCAGACTGGCGGCCAGGATCTGGCGCGCGGCATCGGTCTGGCCGTTGGCGTACAGGATGGCGATTTCCTCGACGATGGGCGCGCTTTCGGCCGCAGCGGCCTCCAGCGGGGTTTCGTCGTCGCCCAGCAACTCGGTGGTGTGCTGGTCGAGCATGGGCAGGGTATTGCCGTTGGCGGTTGCCGTAGCCGGAAGGTTGGGGCGAGGCCGTTTCCAGGCCGGCTCCGGCTCGTTGAAGATGTCAGCCGCCATCGCCGCCTCAATGGCGTCGATCTTCATGGCGGTGGCACGGGCGATATCGCGCTGCAACTCCGTTTGCGCGGAGGCGCGCTGGCGTTCCAGTTCGCTGTCCGCGGCCAGACGTGCGGCGGCCTCGTCATCCTCGACGATTTCGCCAGCCTTGTTCTTTTTGAAAATCGAAAAAAGTCCCATGGGACTGTTAGTGTATCTCAGAGGCAAAAAAAAGCACGCCACGGCGTGCTTTTTTCGTCAACAGTGCGCTTAGTCGCCGTACAGCTTCTGTTTCAGCTCGCGGCGTTGCTGCGCTTCCAGGGACAGGGTTGCGGTCGGACGCGCGATCAGGCGGGGAATGCCGATCGGCTCGCCCGTTTCCTCGCACCAGCCGTAGTCACCATTGTCGATGGCGATCAGCGATTGCTGCACTTTCTTCAGCAGCTTGCGCTCGCGGTCGCGGGTACGCAGTTCCAGTGCGTGCTCTTCCTCGATGGTGGCGCGGTCGGCAGGGTCTGGCACCAGCACGGTTTCGCGCAGGTGTTCAGTGGTTTCGCCGGCATTTTTGAGCAATTCCTTTTCCAGCGCTTGGAGTTTGGCTTTGAAAAACGCCTGCTGGGCCGGATTCATATAGTCCTTATCGCTCATCTTCAGAATTTCTTCTTCGGTGAGGATTGGAGCTTCTGCTGCGGCGGGGGTCGATTTGTTTGCTTTTGTCATGACTTCGCTTACCTTCGATACGACAGAGTTTTCAAATTGCAGCGTTACGGCTCAAAAAAAACGTCTTAGTTTATACCAAACATTGTTCAAGACCGCCAATAAAGATGTCTTTTGGAAGATTTTTGCCAATAAACACCATTTTGCTTCCACGTGTCTCGTTTTCGCCCCATTTTGCACCCAGGTCGCTCCCCATCAACTGGTGTACGCCCTGGAATACAACTTTCCTTTCTGCGCCCTGCATCAACAATACGCCTTTGTAGCGCAACATGCGAGGGCCGTACACATTGACGAGTCCGCCCAGGAATTCATCCAGCTTGGCGGGATCGAACGGACGTTCACTTTTAAACACAAAGGCGGCAATTTCATCCGTGTGATGGGCATGGTGGTGGTCATGCGCATGGCTGGGGTGATTGCAGTGTTCGCCGTGCTCGTGGTCGTGATCGTGGTGATCGTGGTCGTGTTCCTCGGCTTGCAGGAAGTCGGGATCGATTTCCAGCTTTTCGTTCAGGTTGAAGCCGCGCAGATCCAGCACCTCGGTGATCGGGGCGCGGCCGAAGTCGCTCTTGCCGATCGGGGCGCGCGGATTGATGCGCTTCAGACGCGCGATCAGTTCCGCGATCGCCGCTTCATCGACCAGGTCGGTTTTCGACAGCAGGATCTTGTCGGCGAAGCCCACCTGGCGCTGGGCTTCTTCGTTGTCGTCCAGCTGCTGCATGGCGTGGCGCGCGTCGACTACGGTAACGATGGCGTCCAGCAGGTAGTGGCTGCCCACTTCTTCATCCATGAAAAAGGTCTGGGCCACTGGGCCAGGATTCGCCAGGCCGGTGGTTTCAATCACCACGCGGTCAAATTGGATTTCACCGGCAGCGCGTTTTTTCGCCAGATCGGTCAGGCCGATAATCAGGTCGCCGCGCACGGTGCAGCAAATGCAGCCGTTATTCATTTCAACGATTTGCTCGCGGCTTTCCTGCACGAGAATTTCGTTGTCGATGTTTTCCTGGCCAAATTCGTTTTCGATGACGGCAATGCGCATGCCGTGCTGCTCTTGCAGAATGCGGTTCAGCAGCGTGGTTTTGCCTGCGCCGAGAAAGCCGGTCAGGATGGTAGTAGGAATCAGTGCCATGTTCAGCTCGCCGCTTTAAGAATCGGACGATTATGCATGAATTTCTTTAACACTGGCAAACGCGGCAATTGATATACATCAAGTAGGGCGGATCATCAATCCGCCTTATTTGATTTTAGCTCTCGGGTGCGCCTTGTCATAGACCAGCGCCAGATGCTGGAAATCCAGGGCCGTGTAGACCTGGGTCGAGGTGATGCTGGCATGCCCCAGCATTTCCTGCACCGCGCGCAAATCGCCGGACGATTGCAGAACATGCGAGGCAAAGCTGTGGCGTAGCATGTGCGGGTGCACATGCACCGGCGTGCCTGCGGCCAGGCTGTGCGTCTTCAGGCGCATCTGGATCACGCGCGGCGATACGCGCGTGCCACGCTCGCTGAGGAAGAGGGCGTGGCTGCCATCGGTTGGCGGCTGGCGCACGGCCAGCCAGGCGGTGATGGCCTCCAGCGCGGCGCTGCCGACCGGCACGCGGCGCATCTTGCCGCCTTTACCGGTCACCACCACTTCTGCGTTGTCGCGCTCAAACCAGCCCACCGATGCGGGATGGCCGGCCTCCGCCTTGCGGTAGTGCACATCGAGACCCGCCAGTTCGGACACGCGCAGGCCACTGGAATACAGCAGCTCGAACATGGCCTTGTCGCACAGGCGGGCGGGCGCGTTGGAGTCGGCGCGCGGAATAGCGGGATTGACCAGATTGACGGCGTCGTCGACTGACAGCGCCTTGGGCAGGGTCTTGGCGCGCTTGGGCGGTTTCACGCCTTCGACGGGATTGGCGCTGACACCGCCATTGCGTCCCAGCCATTCGAAGAAACCGCGCCAGCCGGACAGCTTGCGCGCAATCGAGCGCCCATCCAGCCCGCGCGAATGCAGTTGGGCCGTGTAGCGGCGCACATCGAATTGGGTGAGGCCGGCCCAGTCCTTGTCGCCGGACAGCTGGGCCAGTTCGCGCAGGTCGCGGCCGTAAGCGGCGACCGTGTGCGCGGACAGTTTGCGCTGGGTGGCCAGGTGCGTCAGGTACGCATCGGCCGCGTCCAGCTTGCTGCTCATAGTCAGTCCTGCAGCTGGGCCAGTGCGACGCTGGCCGTTTCGCCGATGTGGACCAGGAAGTCGGTCGCCATCAGCGAAGTGAAGCGTTCCGGATCGGGCGAGCCCATCACCAGCAGACCGAAGGCCGCGCCTTTCACGCCCGGCTTGCGCAGCGGCAGGATCACCACGGACTTGATGTGCTCGGCATCTGCCAGCCAGCGCGCAGCTTCGAAATCGTTATTGCCGCCGCAGTAAGGCGCCATCAGGCTGTTGGCGAACAGGCGCGCATCTTCGCTGGCGTCGCCTGCGAACCATTCGCCGGCGTAGTCTTCGGCGACGTTGAACAGGCGCAGCGTGGCTTGCGGCACGTGGAAGCTGTTCATCAGGCCTTCGGTCACGGCGCTCGGCAGGTCGGCGATGTCGCGCACTTGCAGCAGCGCCTGGTTCCAGCTGTGGAAGCGGTTGGCGATGGTCGCGTTTTCCTGGGCGTGGCGGGTCAGTTCCGACAGGCGCAGTTCCAGCGCTTTATATTTGTCGCGCATGACTTCCATCTGACGCTCCTGCAGCGACACGGCGCGGCCGGTCAGAGGACTGGAGAGCTTCACGTCGCCCAGCAAATTGGCGTGTTCTTCGAAGAAGTGCGGGTGGTCGGCCAGGTATTGCGCGACGGCGGCGGAATCCAGGATAGCGGTCATTGTTTAGTACATCTAGTTATGGCAAGCCACATTCTAACCCGAACCCAGGGTCAGACCCTCGGGTCTGATCCCGGG
>NZ_JBFRDW010000506.1:0-4480 GCF_052113985.1 Pseudoduganella sp. RAF53_2
TGCCTGGCCTGCTGGCCTTCACGCGYATGACCGGCGATGTCGTCAAAGCCATGCGCGCCTGTCCGCAGCCGGTGATTGCCGCGATCGACGGCGTATGCGCCGGTGCCGGTTCCATGCTGGCGCTGGGTTCCGACATCCGCCTYGGTACGGAGCGCAGCAAGACGGCCTTCCTGTTCACGCGTGTGGGCCTGGCGGGCTGCGATATGGGCGCCTGCGCGCTGCTGCCGCGCGTGATCGGCCAGGGCAGGGCGGCGGAGCTGCTGTACACCGGCCGTTCCATGTCCGGCATCGAAGGCGAACGCTGGGGCTTCTTCAACAGCCTGCACGCGCCGGACGCGCTGCTGCGCGCCGCCCAGGAGTTCGCACAAGGCCTGGCCGATGGACCGACCTTTGCGCACGGCATGACCAAGAAAATGCTGCAGCAGGAATGGAATATGGGCGTAGACGAAGCCATTGAAGCTGAGGCGCAGGCGCAGGCCATCTGCATGGCCACCAATGACTTCCACCGCGCTTACCACGCATTCGTGGCGAAGCAGAAGCCGGTTTTCGAGGGCGACTAAATGGCTGACAAATCCTATCTGAACTGGCCCTTCTTCGATCAGCGTCACGCAGCGCTGGAGCATGAGCTTGACGCGTGGGCAGCAGCCAATGTGCGCGACGCGCATGGTCACGATGTGGACGCGCAGTGCCGCGATCTGGTGCGCGCGCTGGGTACGGCAGGCTGGCTGCGCCACGCGGTGGCCGGGCCGTCCGGCGCAGGCGCGGTGATCGACACGCGCAGCATCTGCCTGATCCGCGAAACGCTGGCGCGCCACAATGGCCTGGCCGACTTTGCCTTCGCCATGCAGGGCCTGGGTTCCGGCGCCATCAGTCTGTTCGGCAGCGAGGAGAACAAGCGCGATTACCTGCCGCGCGTGGCCAGCGGCGAAGCTATCGCGGCATTCGCGTTGTCGGAGCCGGAAGCCGGTTCCGACGTCGCCGCCATGCAGTGCGCGGCGGAGCTGCAAGGCGACCATTATGTGCTGAATGGCGAGAAGACCTGGATTTCCAATGGCGGTATCGCCGATTTCTATGTCGTCTTCGCGCGCACCGGCGAACAGCCCGGCGCGCGCGGCATCAGCGCATTCACTGTCGATGCCGACATGCCGGGCTTCGACATCGCGGAACGCATCGACGTGATCGCGCCGCACCCGCTGGCCCGCCTGCGCTTCAACAATGTGCGCGTGCCGGTGACCAAACGTCTGGGTGATGCGGGGCAGGGCTTCAAGGTCGCGATGGCCACGCTGGACGTCTTCCGCACCTCGGTTGCCGCCGCCGCGCTGGGCTTCGCACGCCGCGCGATGGACGAAGCGATGGAGCGCGCCAGAAGCCGCAAGATGTTCGGTCAGACGCTGGCCGACTTCCAGCTCACGCAAGCGAAGCTGGCGCAAATGGCGACCGGCATCGATGCGTCGGCGCTGCTTACTTACCGCGCCGCCTGGCAGCGCGATCAGGGCGGCAAGGTAACGAAGGAAGCGGCAATGGCCAAGATGACCGCCACGGAAACGGCGCAGCAGGTGATTGACGCCGCCTTGCAAATGTTCGGCGGCCTGGGTGTGGTCAGCGAACAGCCGGTGGAACGCCTGTACCGCGAAATCCGCGCGCTCCGKATTTACGAAGGCGCCACCGAAGTCCAACAATTGATTATCGCGCGCGAATTGCTGCGCGACGCATAAAGGAGCAACGATGCAGATTCTTCAACCGCCTGGCTGGGCCAGACCGCGTGGCTATTCCAACGGCATCGCCGCGGCCGGCCGCATGGTGTTCGTCAGCGGCATGGTGGGCTGGGATGCCGACTGCCAGTTCCAGACCGACGATTTTGCTGGCCAGGTGCGCCAGGCACTGATCAACGCCATTGCGGTGCTGGCGGAAGCGGGTGGAGGGCCGGAACATATTGCCCGCATGACCTGGTATGTGGTCGACAAGCATGAATACATGGGAGCCTATAAAGCTATCGGGCAGGTGTACCGCGAGCTGATAGGTAATCACTATCCTGCTATGACAGCGGTGGAAGTGGCGGGCTTGCTAGAGCCGCGGGCCAGGGTGGAAATCGAAGTAACTGCAGTCGTGCCAGCCTAATTTTTCTAAAGTGCTATATTCCTCGGTGTTCGAAATCAGACGCCGGGAGGTGCCACCATGGCCCAGCACACCACGCGCCTTGCAGGAGCAGCTCTCGCGGCGTTCCTGCTGTTTAGCAGCGCATCCGTCCACGCTTTTACGCCGCTCCTGTCGGATGCGGACAAAGCCCAGCTTGCAAGATGGCTGGGTAAGGGGCCTATCGAGCTGGAGCGCGTCTACAAGAAACGCGAAGGACAGACCGCGGCCGATTTCCACGCCGCGGCCGATGGCAAAGGCGCGACCTTCACCGTCATGGAAGCGACCAACGAGCTTGGTCAGAGCTGGCTGGTGGGCGGCTACAACCCGCAAAGCTGGTCTTCCACCGACGGCTTCCACATCACCGCAGACCAGTCCCAGCGTACAGGCTTTATTTTCAACCTGACTTCGCGCGAGTTCCATCGCCAGACGCCCAAGACGTATGCGCTCGATACGGTGGGCTCCTTCCAGACCTTCAACGACGCGAAATCCGGCCCGGTGTTCGGCGCCGGGCATGATTTGTATGTGCCCTGGGATCTGACCAATGGCGGCTATTCGATCATGTACTCCTACATCGATCCTGAGCGCAGCAACTTCAATTCCAGCCTGCTCGACGGACGCGATTACGTGAAGCCCAATATCACCTTTGGCGACATGGAAGTGTTCACCGTGTCCCTGGTTCCCGAACCTGCCGCGTGGATGATGCTGCTGCCAGGTCTGGCACTGTTTGGTGTCATCCGCAAACGGAACGCCCTTACTGCCGCCTGACCTCGTCAGCGTGGCGACATTGCTGCCGCATGCTTGTTGGCCGGTAGTGCCTATGCCGACACGGGTACGGCGTCAGCCAACGATGCGACACTGAACGGGACTGCCGCCAATGCCTTCGTGTATTAAGCAGGCTGGAATCCGCAAGCCGGTCAAAACGGCGACACCAGCGGTTTCGGCACGGCCTTCGATTCCTTTGGAACCGACGCATGGTCCCTGTTGGGCAAGAAGGATGGCAACGCTCCCTTCAGCCGTACCGGACCGCTGAGCTTTACCCTGACCGGGACCAGCAATAGCGGCGCCTGGACCGTGACCAATACCGGCTCGACGACAGCGGTAGCGGATCTGGTCTTTGCATTGCATGCCGGTGACCAGGGCGGCGCCTGGTTGTTCGATAACCGGATGGTCGCCGCAGGCCAGACGCTCTCGGGCACCTGGCAAATGAACTGGACTGTGGAGAAGGGGAATAACAATAATCCCGATTTCTCCAACGCGACCATCTTTGGCCGCGGTGAAGGCGTCACCTCACCGGTTCCTGAGCTTGCAACCTACGGCATGCTGCTGGCAGGTTTGGGCCTGATTGGCGCCATCGTGCGCCGTCGTAGTTAGTCGTTGCAGGACCACGTTGTAGTAGCGGACCCGCGCGCAGGCCCAGGCTGAATTGGCCCTCAGCCGGCCGGCGGCAAAACTCTTCTTACGCAGCGATCAGGTGGCGCTGGTCTCCAGCAGCGTCTTGCGGAAGATCTCGACCAGCGGGCGCAGGTTGACCTTGTGCCAGGCTGCCCACAGCGGCGTGCGGTAGGTGAACCAGGACAGGTCGCGCAGCACCACGCCTTTCGGCGCCTGGTAGCGCAGGCTGTGCTGGATCATCGTCAGCCCGAGGCCCGCGGCGACCAGGCCCAGCGCGGCCAGCGGCTCGGTGGCCTCCATCTTGATTTGCGGTGTGAAGCCGGCGCGCGCGCAGGCTGCCACGAAGTTGTCGTGGCCCAGCGTGCTTTCCTTGTGCAGCACCCCAATCCACTTTTCGGCGCCGAGATCGGCCGGCGTCAGATTCAGCGCCGTCGCCAGCGGATGGCCTTCCGGAATCGCCAGCAGCATCGGATCGTTCAGCACTTGCGCGAAGTCGAGATCGGGATCATCCGGCGCAGGCGGCTCACAGACCAGGGCGATGTCCAGGCTGCGCTGGCGCAGGCCTTCCAGTTGATCCGCCGAGTGGTAGTTGTAAAGCGCTACGTGCACGGCGGGACGCGTCTTGCGCAGCTCGCGCAGGGAATTCGGCAGCACGCCCGAATGCATGGCGTTTTCCAGATAGCCGATGCACAGGCCGCCTTCGTCGCCGCGCCCCAGGCGCTTGGCCATGGATTCGAGGCGGTTGGCATGCGTTAGAAAAGCCTTGGTTTCGGCGAGAAAAGTATGGCCGTCGCGCGTGAGCCTGATACGCTGTTGTGCTCGCTCGAAAAGCGTGAGTCCTAGCTTTTCTTCGAGCTGAGCAATCTGCCGGCTCAGCGGGGATTGTGAGATGTGCAATTTTTCCGCAGCGCGGCCGACGTTTTCCTCTTCAGCGACGACGACGAAGTAATGT
>NZ_JBFRDW010000507.1:0-4460 GCF_052113985.1 Pseudoduganella sp. RAF53_2
GCGCAGGTCGATAAAGACCGCGCCAACCTGGCCGACCTGGAACGCCAGTACAAGCGCGCCCAGGAACTGGTGGCGCAGAAGTTCATGGCGCAAAGCTCGGTGGACACCCTGAAGTCGCAAGTCGATTCCGCCCGCGCCGTGCTGGAGTCCGACGTGGCCGCTGCCCGCGCCAGCAAGGTCGACCAGAGCTACAACGTGATCCGCGCGCCGCAGACCGGCCGTGTGGGCGCCATCAATGTCTACCCCGGCAGCCTGGTACAGCTGACCACCWCGCTGACCACCATCACTCAACTGGACCCGATCAACGTTGCTTTCAACGTGCCGGAAACCAATCTGTCCGCACTGCTGGACGCCCAGCGCGCCGGCAAGGTGCAGGTGCAAGTCTTCCTCAACAATTCGGATAAGCCCGTAACTGGCGAGCTCAGCTTTGTCGACAATACGGTCGACGCCGCCGCTGGCCAGATCCGCGTGAAGGGCCGCTTCGACAACAAGGACACCCGTCTGTGGCCGGGCCAGTATGTGACCACCAAGCTGATCGTCGCCACCATGAAGGGGGCGACCGTGGTGCCGCAAAACGCTATCATCACCAACACACGCGGCACGTTCGTCTACACGGTTGYGCCGGACCAGACCGCCAAGATCACCAACGTCAAGCGCCTGTATGGCTTTGGCGCTTATGTGGCGGTGGATGGTCTGCAGGGCAACGAGAAGGTGATCGTCGAAGGCAAGCAGAACCTGCGTCCGGGCGGCAAAGTGCGTATCGCCGACGCCAAGCTGGCGCAGGAAGAAGGCCTGAGCGCAGAGCCGGGCAACCAGAAAGGTAAGCCAGAATGAACCTTTCCGAGCTGAGCATCCGGCGCCCCGTCATGGTGGTGCTGCTCTCGCTAAGCCTGATCCTGGCTGGCGTGCTGGCCTATTCCCATATTCCGGTCGCCGCGCTGCCGAGCTACAACACCCCGGTCATCAACGTTTCGGCCGACCTGCCGGGCGCCGCGCCGGACACCATGGCGTCGTCCGTTGCGCTGCCGCTGGAGAAACAGTTCTCCACCATTGCCGGCCTGGCGATGATTACCTCCACCAGCACGCAGGGCAATACCTCGCTGACGCTGGAGTTCGACCCGTCGATCAACGTCAATGAGGCGGCCGTGGACGTGCAAGCCGCTCTGCTGCGCGCGCAACGCCAGCTGCCGCAGGAAATGACGGACCTGCCGTCCTACCGCAAGGTCAACCCGGCCGATGCGCCGGTGCTGTTCATGACCATGAACTCGCCATCGCTCAGCCTGTCCGAGCTGAACGATTACGCGGAAAACCTGATTGCGCCGAGCCTGTCGACCCTGCCGGGCGTGGCCCAGGTGTCGGTCAACGGCCAGAAGCGCTTTGCGGTGCGTATCCGCGCCCGCTCCGACCAGCTGAACGCGCGCAATCTGACGCTGGACGATCTGCAGCAGGCGATCAAATCCGCCAACGCCAACACGCCGCTGGGTACCCTGGATGGTCCGAAGCAAACGCTGACCATCATGGGCAATCCGCAGATGATGCGCGCGGCCGACTACAACGACATTATCGTTGCCACGCGCAACGGCCAGCCGGTGCGTCTGAAGGATGTGGCGACGGCGGAAGACAGCTACCAGTCCATCAAGTCTGCCGGCTCCTACAACGGCGAGCGCTCCATCGTGCTGCTGGTGCAGCGTCAGCCGGACGCCAACACCGTGCAGGTGGTGGACGGCGTGCGCCGCCTGCTGCCGCGCTTCCGCGCCCAGATGCCGACTTCGGTCAACATCCAACTGGTGAACGACCGCTCGGTGTCGATCCGCGAAGCAATCCATGACGTGAACGTGACGCTGGCATTGACCGTGGTGCTGGTGGTGCTGGTGATCTTCCTGTTCCTGCGCCGCCTTGCCGCCACCTTCATCCCGGCGATCACCATGCCGATCTCGCTGCTCGGCGCGCTGGCCCTGCTGTATGCCTTCGGCTATAGCCTGGATAACGTGTCCCTGCTGGGTATCACGCTGGCTGTCGGCCTGGTAGTGGACGATGCGATCGTGGTGCTGGAAAACATCGTGCGCCATATCGAGCATGGCATGAAGCCTTTGCAGGCAGCCCTGATCGGTTCGCGCGAAATGGGCTTTACCATCGTTTCGATCTCGGTCTCTTTGGTGGCCGTGTTCATTCCGATCTTCTTCATGCCAGGCGTGCTGGGCTTGCTGTTCCACGAATTCGCCGTGGTGGTGGCCTTGTCCGTGCTGGTGTCGGCTGCCGTCTCGCTGACTCTGGTGCCGATGCTGGCCTCGCGCTTCATGCCGGCCGACTCGCACGAAACTTCGGGCGACGACAGCTTCATCGGGCGCCACTTCGAGCGCATCTTCACCGCCACCCGCAATGCCTATGCGCGCACGCTGGACATCGCGCTGCACCACCGCTTCATCGTGCTGGCGATTGCCTTTGGTACGTTTGCGCTGACCATCTGGCTCTACATCGCGATTCCCAAGGGCTTCTTCCCTGAGGAAGACCTGAGCCAGATCCGTGTCAACACGGAAGCGTCGGAAGATATCTCGACTGCCGCCATGCTGGAGCTGCAGGAGAAAGTTGCGGCAACCATCCAGGCCGATCCAAGTGTGAAGGATGTGACTTCCTTCACCGGCGCAGGCAACACGGGCCGCATGTTCCTGGTGCTGAAACCGCACAGCCAGCGCAAGCCGATGCCGCAAGTGCTGGACGATCTGCGCAAGGCCACCAGGAAGATCGCCGGTATCTCGGTGTATCTGAGCCCGGTGCAGAACCTGCAGCTGGGCGGCCGCCCATCCAAGAGCCGCTATCAGTACACGCTGCAGTCGGTCAGCCCGGATGCACTGAACAGCTGGGCCTCCAAGTTCCTGGACAAGATGCGCGAAGACTCTGATTTCCGCGACGTGACCAGCGATTCCCAGAACAAGGGATTGCAGGCACAGCTGAAGATCGACCGCGACAAGGCCAATCTGCTGGGCGTGAAGATGGCGGACGTCCGTACCGCGCTGTATCTGGCGTATGGTGAGCGCCAGGTGTCGACCATCTTCTCTTCCGCCGCCAGCTACTTTGTGATCCTGGAAGCCTCCGATGAAGACCGCAACTTCGACGATGCGCTGACCAAGATTTCGGTGCGCAATACGGCGGGCAATCTGGTGCAGCTGTCCAGCTTTGCGACGGTGGAGCGCACCGTTGGCCCGACCGCGGTGAACCACCAGGGCCAGCTGCAGGCGATCACGATTTCCTTCAACCTGGCGCCGGATGTCCCGCTGGGTAACGCCACCGGCAAGATCGACAAGATGGCGCAGGACATGGGCCTGCCGGCCTCCATCATCACCAGCTACGGCGGCGACGCGGCCGTGTTCCAGAGCAGCCAGGGCAGCCAGGTCATCCTGATCATTGCCGCGCTGGGCGTGATCTACGTGCTGCTGGGCGTGCTGTACGAAAGCTATATCCACCCGCTGACGATTCTGGCGGGCCTGCCTTCCGCAGCCGTGGGTGCGCTGCTGACGCTGTGGTTCTTCAAGCTGGACCTGACCATGATTGCCATCATCGGCATCTTGATGCTGATCGGTATCGTGAAGAAGAACGCGATCATGATGATCGACTTCGCCCTGCACGCTCAGCGCGAGCAGAATATGAAGCCGGCCGATGCGATCCGCGAAGCGTGTATCCTGCGCTTCCGTCCGATCATGATGACGACGCTGGCCGCCCTGATGGGCGCGCTGCCGATCGCTTTGGGCCTGGGCGCCGGCGCCGAACTGCGCCAGCCGCTGGGCCTGGCGGTGTGCGGCGGCCTGATCTTCTCGCAAGTGATTACGCTGTACATCACCCCGGTGATTTATTTGTTCCTTGATAAGTACAGCGGCACGGGTCCAATGAAGGATGAGGACCTGGAAGACGGCGAAACAACAGAACAGGTACGGGCAGTCGAGCTGAAGGCGGTCTCCGCCGGTAAGCACTGATATCATTGCTGGTTGGGAAGCTTACATACTGTAACATTCTTCAATGTCTACTTTGAGTAAGCTTCTATCCCAGTCCGTCCAGAAGACCGTATATCTTGTATCAGTTCAGCCAAGTCCCCGAGGAGCACTCCGAATTCTGCCCGCACTGTGGCCAGCCCATGCCACAGGACCGGCCCGTGCTTGAGTATGGTTCGCGCAAGCCGAACCGTTGGGGTATTGGCGCAACGATCCTGGTCCACCTGCTGGTGGTGCTGCTGTATTTCTTCAATCCGAAGGAAAAGATCAAGCTGACGCCGCCCCCGAAAGAGGGCGAGATGGTGTGGGTGGCGCCGGTGCCGGTCAGCAAACCGAAGCCGACGCCGCAGCCACCGAAGCCGATCACCAAGACCGCCAAGGCGGAAAAGCCGAAGGCCACGCGCGCTTATCTGCCGCCGAATCCAAACGCGATCACCGAGCGCATCAAGCCGCAGGAACGCATTGTGCCGCCTGAGC
>NZ_JBFRDW010000508.1:0-8294 GCF_052113985.1 Pseudoduganella sp. RAF53_2
CCTCTATCCCGGCGCACGCATCTCTGAAACGGGTACGCGTTTTGACTACACAGAATTGATGCTGGGTACGACATGGAAGACTCTTTACGCCAAGGCCTATTTCACAGTGACGCAGGATTTTTTCGGCATTACTGATGCTCGAGGTACTGTCTACGTCGACCTTGGTGCCAACCCAGAGCTTGCGCCAGGTTGGGTCCTTAATTTGCATGCCGGAAGTGGAAAGGTTGCAGGATCAAAGAATCAAATTTGGAATTGGAGCGATGTAAAAATTGGACTCACGAGGAACTGGTCACCTAGCTGGAGCACTTCAATCGCTTGGACTCATGGCTTYGGAATGAGCGATGCCTATAGACAGTACATGAGTTCTGTGCTCGACAAAGAAGGAAGCCCGTTAGTTTCCAATGTGGGAGCAGGGACCGTAGTCCTGTCACTCACTCGTGCTTTTTAGGAGTATTCATGCGAATCCTTAACCTCCCCTCATGGTCGCTGTCGGCAAAAATATGTGGTACTGCGACCGTACTCGCAGTGATTGGCTTGTGTGTTACCGCTACGGTTACCGGCGTCCGAAGCAAAGCCATGGTCGAAACCGACGTAATGGAACAAGCACGCATGGCGGCAAAGGTTGCCAGCACGGCACTTCGAAGTCGTATTCAGTCTGATTTTGCTTCGTTAAGCACCCTTGTAGGAAATGTAGAAAGCAGTATCGAATCGAACAATAACCTATCTCGATTGCAGCTAGTTTCGATGAGTCGGCAATTCATGGCGCGTAGCGATCACCTCGTTGGGATGACCATTGCGTTTGAACCGAACCTCTTTGACGGGAACGACGCTAAGTTTGCCGACAAAGGACCAGAGTACGATTCTACTGGGCGTTATATGCCGTATTTCGTCAAGGAGGCCAACGGGGACGTACGGGTTGAACCGATTGTCTTCTCAGACAAGCCGGAAGAGAACGAATGGTACAACGCACCGAAGCGGAACAAGAAGGTCCTCTTTACGGAACCATTTCAGTACGCGATAGACGGCAAACAAGTGCCGATGGCGTCATTGGTGATGCCTGTCCAGGTACACGGACAGTTTGCAGCAACTGCTAGCGCAGACTTTCCGTTGAGCGGATTGTCCAAACTGTTGGCTGAGCTGCCAGCGATGGAGAACGGCTCGCTAGCACTGGTGTCTAATGGCGGAGTCTACGCGAGCAATCAACATAAAGAACTCGTTGGTAAACCTGCAGAGGATATTCCTGCTGCGGGCCTTGCTGCTATTCGGGCTGGAAAGGAATTTGAATACACCAGTGCCGACGGAATGATACATCTGCTCGAGCCTGTACACATTCATGCCGACGTGTCCCCTTGGTCAATCGAGTTGAGTTTTCCTCGTGCGCTTGCCATGAGACCCGTGAAAACTTTGATTACGAATGCAGTATTGGCCTCGATTATCAGCGCACTAATTGCAACGATAGTGCTGGTGTCCGTGCTCTCAAGATTGTTGCGCCCCCTAAAGAGCCTGTCGCATGCCATGGAGGGCTTGGCAAACGGCAGCGCGGATTTAAATGCAAGGTTACCTAAGGTGGGTAATGACGAGCTCTCGGTCATTGCAGAAAGCTTTAACCTTTTTGTTGGCAAAATTCAGCAGGCGTTTGACCGGGTTCATGAAGCGGCGACCGTGGTGGCCACAGCAAGCAAAGAGATCAGCCAAGGTAACCAGGCCCTATCTACGCGTACAGAACAGCAAGCAGGCACGATTGAAGAAACCGCAGCCTCAATGGAAGAACTGACTGGTACGGTTGCACAAAACGCAGAGAGAGCACAACAGGCCAGTACCGTAGCGATTGACGCTTCGAGGGTAGCCACTCACAGTGGTAAAGTCGTAGCAAACATCGTGGAAACGATGGGGCTGATAAATGACTCTTCGCAAAGAGTCAAAGAGATTACTGCAGTGATCGATAGTATTTCATTCCAGACGAACATCTTGGCACTGAACGCCGCCGTCGAAGCTGCAAGAGCCGGCGAAGCTGGGCGCGGCTTCGCCGTTGTCGCGTCAGAAATTCGAAACCTCGCGCAACGCAGTGCAGTGGCTGCTGGTGAAATCAAAGTACTGATAGATCAATCCGTAGAGCATGCAGAGTCCGGAGCGAGCCTTGTGGTAGATGCCAGAGGAACTATGGATGAGGTCGTGAATTCAGTGGCAACACTAGCAAAGATTGTCGATGAGATCTCAATGGCAAGTGCTGAGCAAGCCTCTGGAATCAAACAGGTAAACGAGGCGATTTGTGCGTTAGATGGTGTGACGTTGCAAAATTCGGCACTTGTGGAGGAAGCCGCGGCAGCTACTGAAAGTCTCGAGGAGCAAGCGAGCAGTCTCGTCCAAATCATTGATGAATTTTGCTTGCAATCTACCGAGATGCCACAAGACGCGAGAAACATACCGGCAAAGTCTCCAAGACCTTTGATGCCTCCGCAAAGCACGAAATCTGAGGAGCCAGTATTTATCTGGACGACGAAGCCTACGCTTTCCCAGAAAACTGCGGCGCCTAGCGCGAAGCCAAACCGACGCCCACCGCAGGCTGTGGAGTTGGGTGACGATTGGGAGACGTTCTAAATGAGAAAGACAGATTACAAGGCCCGCCAGCCGTCTGTCTTCTTAAACCTCAGAGCACTATTCAACGAACAACCTAGCTGAATTGGGCGAGGTCACGCCCTTTATTCGTTCTGCGGTCGATACGTCTTGAGCACCTCCGCCCCCAACACGGCGGGGGCGGAAGCTCCGGACTCCTTTTTGTGAGGCAGTTACAACACTGTCTTGCCAATCGTTAAAGTTCAAGTAGACTAATTTAACCTTACACGGACGAGCGGCTAATGTCCCGAAGGTGCCGAGTCACACTTCAATAGGAAATCAGTGGATGAACTTTCGCGTATGGGTATTTTGCGTCTGGAGTCTTCTGGTTGCGCGCCCTTCCGTAGCTCAAGTAACGGCCGGTGAAGAGGACATGGTCCGCGTAGAAGTCATTGGGTCCTCGATCAAGAGGCTTGTTTCCGAATCATCCCAGCCTCTCACCGTCTTTAAAGCGGAAGAATTCACCAAGCAAGGCCTCACCACGGCACGGGAAGTCCTGGATCGGATCCCCTCCAACCAAACCAACATGGGCGCCGGCAATACCATCGGCGGCAACGCTAGCAGCCTCCCCACAGGAGGCCAAGCGGTGGCTGACCTGCGTGGATTAGGTGGCGACAAGACGCTAGTTTTGTTGAACGGTCGCCGCATCGCAAACCACCCGTATGACAGCGCCAGCGTGGATCTGAATCTGATTCCAATCGCGGCACTAGAGCGAGTGGAAGTGCTGCGCGACGGCGCATCTGCGATTTATGGTACAGACGCCATCGGCGGTGTCATCAACTTCATCACGCGCCGCAGTGTCAGAGGGACTACGCTCGTGGCGGAATCGGTGATTCCAAAGAAGTCTGGCGGAAAGGAAAAGCGCGCCAACATAATCAGCGGCATCGGGGAACTTGATGCTGATGGTTGGAGTGTCTTCGGCGTGCTCGATTACCACAACGAAGACGCGCTAACTTCGCAGCAGCGGGAATTTTCAAATACCGGCGTACGTAACAACCTCGGGTTGAGCAGAACTTCTGGCGTAACATTCCCAGGCAACTACTTTGACCCAGTCACCAAAACGACTGGGAATCCAGGATATCCATCTGGTTGTAACGCGCCATTCTCACTGCCTATCGGCAGTGGAGGCACGTGTCGCCAGGACTACACGCGCCAGATCGACGACTTGCCAGAACAGGAGCAGTTGGCCTTGTTCGGCCGGGCGACGAAGAAATTTGGCGACCACACGGCCAGCCTTGAGTATCTTCATTCGCGTAATAAGGTCATTTCGCATACTGCGCCACCGCCGCAGATTGCATTGTTCCTGCCCAAAACGAGTCCCTACTATCCTGGCAATTCAGGCAATCAACAAGTCTGAAGAAGTGTTCGCTGGCGGTTATGTTCAGGACTCGGGATTCGCGGCTGGTGTGCTAAACGGCATCCTCAATCCATTCGGTTTGCAGAACTCCGCCGGCAAGGCCTATTTAGAGAGTGTGGCCCTACGCGGCAAGGTACAGGATGCGAAGGCCACCACTACTGCCTTCGACCTGAAGGCTAGCCGAGAATTGATACGTCTGTCAGGCGGCCCGCTCGCGATGGCGTTGGGAGCTGAGATCCGCCACGAAAAGTCCGACTTCAACGTCAATCGCGATATTGCAGGTCAGGCGGGTAGCTCCGGCCTGTCCGGCTCCCTTTCCAAGAATGGTTCGCGCAATATCAAGGCGGTCTTCGGCGAGTTGAGTATCCCCGTCATGAAGAAGGTCGATGTCCAAGCTGCCATGCGCTATGACGATTACGACGACGTGGGCAGGACAGCCAATCCGAAAGTCGGAGTACGCTGGCAGCCGTCTCCGCGGATCATGCTACGCGGCTCCGCCAGCACCGGTTTTCGCGCGCCGACACTCTTCGAGAGGAATGCGCCGCAATCAAGGAACGAAACTAACAATTCCCTTAATGATCCAATCTTGTGCCCCAGTGGTGTCCCGCAGCCAGGGGCTAATCCGTTGCGCGATTGCGGCCTTCAGCAGTTTAAGCTACAGGGCGGAAATCCTGACTTAACGCCAGAAAAATCGAAGACCTTCTCGGTAGGCGCAGTAATCGAACCTGCGAGCAATTTGACAGTAGCCATCGACTACTGGGCTATTAGCCTGAAGGACAAGATAGGTAATGTGCCCGAACTGACCCTCTTTGGAAACTTCGAGCGATACAGAGCGCGCTTCCTGCGTAATCCAGATGGATCGCCTTTCGCTGTCTTGGACTTGTACGAAAACTTGGGCAAGGTCCGTACCAATGGCGTTGACTTAAGCTTGACCGGGACCACCCGCCACATGGATTACGGCGACTTCTCGTTGAAGATCGATGGCACTTGGGTGCACAAGTACGAGTACCAGAACGAGCGCGACGGCGACTACATCCAAAACGTGGGACGTTACGCGGACCTATTCCCTATATTTCGCTGGAAGCATAATCTATCGCTGACCTGGCGGAGTACGACGTGGAGCGCTACGTTGTCACAGAACTTCCGAACAGGGTATGTGGATCAGAACCAAGTCGATCCAATATTGTTCAACCGAGTATCGTCCTACCAGCTGTGGAACTTGTCTGGAACTTATGCCGCCTCTAAAAGCCTAACGCTGACAGCCGGCATCAAAAACCTATTCGACAGGGATCCGCCGTTTACCAACCAGGGTTCGACATTCCAGCAAGGCTACGACCCGCGTTTTACCGATCCGGGAGGACGCGCGCTCTATCTACGGGGGAGCGTTGACTTCTGAGCGCTACAGGCGCTTTGATCACAGGAGCAATAGGTTTGCTCGCCAAGTGGTCATCACGACAGCAACACGAGTTCCATGTTATATGCACGAGATGCCTATTTGGGTACCGCCCAAATAGGTGGCCGCGTTTGCTAGAGCAAACCTGATCCTCGCGGCAAATATGACTGAGCAGAAATTTGGCTTTCCTCTCGGGTTCAGTACGCAAGCCCAGCAGCGATTCGTGACTCAAATTTAATGGTCACATCAACTCTTCTTCAAGCGCTTCGTTAGCAAGTCCCGGATTGTTACTTACGTCGACAAATTTTCTGCCGGCGGTCTGGAAGCGAGCACGGAAGTCCTCTGGTGTTACGTGAACATGCGATAAGAATTCTGAACGCATCGCGGCTGCGGACGCGAAACCACATCGTTTCGCAATTCTAGCGATAGACAAGGTACTTTCACTGAGCAGCCGCCTGGCTGCATCGACCCGCAACATTTGCAAATGTGCCGTGGGAGTGACATTCATCGCCTGTTTAAATCTACGCGCAAAGTTACGCGGGCTCATCGCCATTCGGTCTGCCATGATGCTTACCGAGATGTCATCCGCAATGTTTGCTTCCATCCATCTGCTCAGCTCCCCGAACTTATCGGGGTCCTCGGCCCGGACCTCTGCCGCAAGGTGAGCACTAAATTGACTTTGCCCACCTGGTCGTTTTAGGAAGACAACCAAATCACGTGCGGTCCTCAACGCCATTTGCCTGCCTAAATCGTGCTGAATGAGGGCCAGCGTGTAATCAATCCCAGCCGATACACCAGCTGCAGTGTGGTACTTCCCTTCGCTCAAATATAAAGCGTCACGCTCAACGTCGATCTCAGGAAACGCTTCCGCGAACTCGTCAAAATGAGCCCAATGTGTCGTAGCACGGGACTTGTTTAGCACACCCGTTGACGCTAGCGCAAACGCGCCTGTGCAGACTGACGCTACATGTCTCGATCTCTGACAAAGGGCCTGCATAGCACTGACAAGTTTTGGGGAATTGATCATCGCGCGGGCACCGGGTCCGCCCGCGACAATTAGGATATCGGCCGCTAAACTTGGCTCAAAAAGATCAACTGTGGCGTTTATAGATATGCCAGAAGTGGTCTCCACAACTCCGCCATTGGGTGCAGCCAGTAAGACCTGGTAAGCTGCAGGTTTGCCCGATTCCATAAGCGCGGAATTCGCTGCTGYCAATGCATCAAGCGGCCCAGCGACATCGAGCATCTGGACTGGTGGAAACGCGACAATTACTACACGACGTGGATTTGACATTGTAATGACCTGTCTGTTCAATGACCCTCAAAACTTATGATTCACGCTGCCATACTTGCATAAACTAAGTTAGTGAGTATACCACCAGCAGTTAACCGTCATTACAACGCTACCACGAAAAAAAATCCAAAACAACAGAATCTATATTTGGCGACACCGCCACTTTCAGTACCTCAGAACCTGTGAATTTAGGTACATTCACCCTATCACCAGAAGAGAGATTGTAAATTCTGAGAAGACAATATCCAATCCTATTTTGCAAACTCTCCTCTATTGATTACACGTACGCACCTTCTCCCTCTATCAGCAATGGCCGCAAATCCAACAAAATTGGCAGCACGAGCATCCCACCTTAGGTCAGACTGAACCACTCCAATTGTTTTCGGTCTACCGGTGTGCATTTGCGCACCGGTTTTTTTGCTCGTACTTCGCTAGTTATAATTTAAGCAATTAGCCTGGACGGAGCTTTTTAAAATACTACCGAAACCGAAAGTACATGGCTTTCGCAGGTGATCGATCGGCGAAATTTCATACCTAGGTAATGCAAAAACACAAATAGAAACCATTCGCACTCAGTAATTATCCATGTCACTTTAAGGGTGATGACTCAAATTTATCCTTTACGGGCCATGCAAAATAGCTGGCCAATCCCGCCTAACGTCGCATTTCGACGACAAAATCATAATAGTCGCTCCGGAAATAGGAATGTGTCAGCTCTAGGGCCTTGCCTGAATTGAAATAGCCGATTCGGGTAATAAGTAGAACCGCTTGGCCTGCCGCCAATCCTAAGTACTCGGATACATCCTCCGGGGCGTTCGTGGCCCGGATGTGCTGCAGGGCGCGAGCTGGCGCATTACCGACGGATTCAAGATATTGATACAGCGAGTCCCCGATCACATTGGGGTTCGGCACAGCGCTCAGGGGCAGTATGCTAAGGTCATAGGCTATGACCTTGCTATTAGCCAATCGCAGGCGTTCCAGGCGCACTACTTTGTCGTTAGGCGATAAGCCAAGACTCATTTGCTCTTTAGGACAAGAAGTGACGATGGCGCGTTTTAGCCACCGTGAACTTGAATCGTACCCACGCAACCGCATCTGCTCCGTGAAGCTCGACAGCTTGGACAAGGGCCGCTTAAGTTGTCGCGTGATGAAAGTGCCCGAGCCCTGAATGCACACAACCACCCCAAGCTTAACTAGCTCTTCAACTGCCTTGCGTATCGTCACACGGGATACGTTGAATTGCTCTGAAAGTATGCGCTCTGATGGAAGCGCCTGCTTGACCTGATACCGCCCCACTCCTATGTCCTCATTCAACTTGCGAGCGATCTGCATATACAAAGGTGAGGTATCTGTTGAATCGAGTTTGATTTCGGCACCAGAGAACATTGCGTTTCCTACTTTGAGCAATAAACGCTAGGTGATAACGGGCGATATTGATTAAACTACGGACCCAGTGAAGCTCCCTTGCTTACAGCAATGGGGACCGCCAAATTCTTGCGGTCGAAAGCAGCAAAAGGAGCAGAGCTGCAGTGATCGTACCTCCGACGATAACTCGAGCCTGCCGGCTTCGTTGCGCCACAGAGGAGTCAATCCTCTGCATGGCAGCAGTGCTGGCCTCATGAAGCTTGTGTAGTGAC
>NZ_JBFRDW010000509.1:0-4446 GCF_052113985.1 Pseudoduganella sp. RAF53_2
CTATCCCTGCCCCTTCCCATTCATTTTCGTCGTCATCACGCAGGCATTCTATACCTGTCGGCGCGACAATGATTTTATTTGTCAAACAATATTATGCCAACTGCACCGGCGCCAACTTTAGCAGCAAAATCAGCACGGATGCTCCACTACTATCGGCATGGTTCTGGATATCGATCCGGCCACCATGATCTTCGATAATTTTTTTCACCATCGGCAGCCCCAGGCCCGTTCCCTTCGCCTTGGAAGTCACATAAGGCTCGAAGGCGCGCGCCATGATCTTGGGCGCGAAGCCGGGGCCATTGTCCGAGATCGACAGGCGCACCGCAATACGGGTACCGCCGTCCGCGCTCTCGTAATGGATCGCTTCGGTCACCACGTCGACGCGCGGCACGCGGTCGGCGGATGGATGGTCTGCCAATGCGTCCTGCGCATTTTGCAGCAAATTGTGGATCACCTGTCGCAGCTGTGTCTCGTCGCCCATGATCATGGGCAGGAAGGGCGCCAGGTGCGCATGAATAATGTCTTCGCCCTCGCTATCGACGTACAGGTGCAGGATCTCTTCGACCAGGGCGTTGAGGTCCAGCGGCTGCAGTACGGCGGGCGGGGTGCGGGCGTAATCGCGGAAGTCGTCCACCATGCGCTTCATGGCGGCGACCTGGTTGACGATGGTGGAAGCGCTCTTGTTCAACAGTTCCACATCGGCCGGCGCCAGCTTGGGTTCAAGCTTCATTTGCAGGCGTTCCGCCGACAGCTGGATAGGCGTCAGCGGGTTCTTGATTTCATGGGCCAGGCGGCGCGCCACTTCGCCCCAGGCGATCGAGCGCTGGGCCGAGATCACGTCGGTGATATCGTCGAACACCACGATATAGCCGCTGCCCGTTTCCAGCGGCAGGCGCGAGCCGCGCGCCAGCAGGGTCAGCTCGCCCTCTTCCGCGCTGGCCGCAGGATGCGGCAATTCGATCTGGCGCTGCCAGTGCAGGCGCTGCACATTGCGGCCAGCGGCCGATTGCGCGCTCTGCGCCGAGAAGGCGTTGATCACGGCTGCCGCGAATTCCTGCATGCCTTCCACTTCGCTCAGCGCGCGGTTGATCAGGGTTACACCCGCTTGCTGCAGGATGCGTTCGACGGAATCGTTGCAGGTGACGATGCGGAACTCGGCATCCAGCACCATCACGCCCGCCGACATATTGGCCAGCACCGATTCCAGGTGGGCCTTGGCGTTCTGCAGCGCGATGCGGTTGCGTTCAACAGCGGTACGCGCATCGGACAGCTGGCGCGTCATGGTGTTGAAGCTCTGCGTCAGCGTGCCCAGTTCATCGGAGCTGGCGACAATCGGACGCGGCGACAGGTCGCCTTCCGCCACCGCGCGCGTGCCTTCGGCCAGCAGCAGCAGAGGCTGGGCCAGGTCGTTCGCGATCAGGAACGCGGCGGCGATGGCGCCGAACACCGCCAGCAACAAGGTCAGCGTCAGCGTTTCGATATACATCTTGCGCAGGCCGACACGGGCCACGAAGCGCTCCTTGTATTCCGAGTAGGCGGTACGCAGCATGTCGCCGTTGGTCGCCAGGCGCTGCGGCACGGCCTGAATTACCTGCAGATAGCGCGGCGCCAGATGCGTGCCGTTCGGCTGCACCGGATCGGGGATGGCCATCAGCACGCGCAGGCGCAGTACATTGTTCGGGTCCGGCGCGGCGGGCGGCGGCGCGCCGACGCGGTCATCGCGCAATTCGCCGCCACCTTCGGCGGATGCGTAAGAAGGTTCGTCCTTGGCCTTGCCCAGCATGGCCGTCGTCGGCAAGTCCGCGCTCAGGTTGACGCGGCGCTCGCCCATGGCCGACACGATCAGGCCACCGTCCGAGTCGACGATGATGGCGCTCTGCGTGCCCGGATGGCGGCGCACGAAGCGCGACAGCGTGGCCGGCGCTGCGTAGAAAGGATCATCGGCCAGCTGGCGCACGGTGATGCGGGCCTGGCCTTCCAGTTCGGCGAGGGCATCGTCCAGCGCAGCACGGCCCAGGTCCAGGCCGGAGTTCAGCGCTTCTTCCACCCGCACATTGAACCAGGAATCGATGGAATGCGACACGAACTGCACGGATACCAGGAAGATCACCAGCCCTGGCAGCACGCCGATGGCGGCAAACAGCAGCACCAGCCGCGTCATCAGCTTGGAGCCGAACTTGCCGCTCTTGTAGCGCGAGTAGAGCCGGAACAGGGACACGCCCACCAGCACCAGCAGCGCCACCGCCACCGACGCGTTCAGGCCAAGCAGCCAAGAATAATAGCGGTCGAAGAAGCCGGAATTGTCCGATGCGGAAGCCAGCAGAAACAGCAAAATGCTGCACACTGCGCCAGCGACGACGAACAAGTACCGTAGCAGAGAAGTCACTTACTCAGCCCTGTACTGGAAGGTCTTCTTGTTCGAGGAGAGACGCCATTCGCTGTTATTAAAGGCATTCACCTGAATCGGCTTGGGCAGATAGTCGCGATCCATGCCCATGCGCAGCGTGACGTTATAGACCTCGCCCGCTTTCAATGCGCCGCGCGGCGCCACCACCCAGCGCGTTGGCCGGCGGATGAAGAACAGGGCATCTTCCAGCGTGGAGAAAGTCTGCTGCACGCTGCCGATGATGGTCACATGGTATTGCCGCAGAAAGACGTCATACCAAAGCTTGTAAGTGCGCTTGGCGGTGACGGCTTTTTCGTCGAACCAGTACCAGCGCGGACGCGTAAAGGAAATTTCGGTGGTGAAGTGCAGCGGGACGCCGGACTGGATGGCGTCTTCAAGACCGTGATTCAGCTCGAAGGAAAAACCGGCCGACAGGCGGTAGCCCTCTTCGGCCGCTTCGATATAGGCGCGTGTGATCTCCACCGTCTCTTCGGCGGCTCTTGCAGCCTGCGGCAAGACGCAGGCAAACGTCAGCAGCAACTGCCAGCAAAGGAGTCGAAAAAATCGTCGGATCACTTGCGAGGTGCTCTTCAAAGGGTCACGCATCACTCTTCTGGAACAATGCGTAAAACAAACCGTCGTGATCCTGCTCGGCGCCTCCTTCAGGCAGCAGCTGGCCGGGCGCTTCGAGTCGCGTGGCGCGATTGCGCACCGCGAAAGCGGCCGCCTGCGCCTCGGATTCCTGCGGCCACAACGAACATGTCACGAACAGCAATTTACCATTGGGGGCGAGCATTCGCCAAAGATTGTCGAGAATTTGCGAAGAAAGTGTTGCAAGTTGGCGGGCGTCCGCCTTGCGGCGCAGCCAGCGGATATCCGGGTGGCGGCGCACGATGCCGGAGGCCGTGCAAGGCACGTCCGCCAGGATGCGGTCGAAGGGCTGGCCGTCCCACCAGTCGGACGTTTGCGCCTCGGCGGGCTGCAAAGTGGCCTGGAATTGCAGACGGTCGAGGTTTTCCTGCACGCGCTGCAAGCGCTTGGCATCAGCGTCCAGCGCTGTCAAATTGACATCGGCCAATTCGAGGATGTGGCAGGTTTTGCCGCCAGGCGCGGCGCAGGCGTCCAGCACGCGCTGGCCTGCTTGCAGGTCAAGCAGCGGCGCGGCCAGCTGAGCGCCGGCGTCCTGCACCGAAACCAGACCTTCGGCAAAGCCGGGGATCAGGTGCACGCCAATCGGCCTGGCCAGGCGGACGGCCTGCGGGCCGATCCGGGTGGCTTCGATGCCTTCTTCACTCAGTCGCTGCAGGTAGTCTTCCACACTGTTGCGGCGGGTGTTGACGCGCAGGGTCAGCGGCGGCGCCTTATTGCCGGCGCTGAGCACATCCTGCCATTCTTTCGGGTAGGAGGTGATGACGTTGTCGATCCACCATTGCGGATAGTTCCATTGCGCGACCGGGTCACGCAGGGCTTCTTCCAGCAACTCGTCCTTCTCGCGCAGGAAACGGCGCAGCAGGGCGTTGACCATGCCTTTGGCGCGGGCGGTGTCCGGGTGCGAACCGGCGGCGGTGACGGCCTGGTCGACCACGGTGAAGGCTTCGTAAGGCGCCGGGCCTTCTTCCGTTGCCATCATCAGCGGCAGGGCTACCGACAGCAGGGCTTGCACCATCGGGTCTGGGGCTTTGGGCGCCATCAGGGTGATCAACGCTTCGCTGCGGCCAAGCTGTCGCATGGCGCGGTAGGCGATGTCCTGGATCGCACCGCGTGCTTGCGGGGTGGCGTTCGCGTTAGTAAAAATGCCATTCAGCGCTTGCGGCAGCGCCATGCCCCCCTTCACCTGCACAGCAGCCGTGGCGGCGCCCAGCATGGCAAAGGCCAGCGAATCCTGTTTCAGCTCGGCCTGGAATTCGGTTTGCACGCGCGGTTTGAAGTCGCGCTGGTGGCTCTCGCGCAGCTGCGGCTTCGCAGCAGCAGGACGCTCGTCACCCACCCGCGCGCGCGCCGGGCGTGCGCCAGCGCCGGCGCGTGCCGGCCAGACCGCGCCGCCTTGCGCAGGAGCCGGG
>NZ_JBFRDW010000510.1:0-4437 GCF_052113985.1 Pseudoduganella sp. RAF53_2
GTCCCAGCCGCCCAGACGGTCCCAGCCGCCCAGACGTTTCGGTGCTTCCCATCCGTCGCCGGCTTTGGAGACGTAGATCTGCGGCACAGCCTTGCCCTCACGCTTGCCCGTGTTCTGCACATTGAAGCTGACCTGCACCGCTCCGCTGGCTGCCTGCGCCTTCAGCCCGGAGTAGTTGAAGGTGGTGTACGACAGGCCGTGGCCAAAGGGGAACAATGGCTTCAGGCCTTTCTTGTCGAACCACTTGTAGCCTACCGCCGCGCCCTCGATATCGTAATCCACCAGGAACCGTGTGCCTTCGGGCAGACCTTTGCCATCCAGTGTTGGCCGAGGCAGCTGCGATTCGCTCAGCGGGAAGGTAGCTGGCAGACGGCCGGAGGCATCGATCTCGCCTGTCAGAACGCGCGCAATCGCTTCGCCACCACCGGTGCCGGGATACCAGGCTTCTACGACTGCGTCCACTGCGTTCAGCCACGGCATGGACACCGGCGAGCCGGTTTCCAGCACCACGACGGTGTGCTTGTTAGCACCAGCGACAGCTGCAATGGTCGCGTCCTGATTGTTGGGCAGCTTGAGGTCTGGCTGATCGACCGATTCGGCAGTCCACTGCGAGGCGAATACGATGGCCAGATCGCTCGATGCTGCGAGCTTGGCGGCAGCGGCAGAGTCCTTGCCATCGTTGTACACGAACCTGGCGTGCAGGCGTGCGGCCAGCGCTTTCAAAGGTGAGGACGGGTGATACAYGATCGGACCCGGGAATTGTTTCGGACCTTCGTTCGGCACCGGCGAGCCGCCCTCTGGATAGACCTGTGAGGAGCCGCCGCCCGACAGTACGCCAACATCGGCGTGGCCGCCGATGATGGCAATGGTCTTGTAGCTGTTCGCCAGCGGCAGCAAGTTGTTCCGGTTCTTCAGCAGAACGATGGACTCTTCGGACGCGGCCTGYGAAATCCTGGCGTTCCTGGCGTAATCGATGCGCTCCGGCTGCACCTTGACGGGATTGTCCATCAAGCCGTTGGCATACATCGAGCGCAGGATGCGGCGCACCATGTCATCGACGCGCGCTTGCGGCACGTGGCCGTTTTCGACTGCTTCCTTCAAGGCGCCATTGAAATAGGGCGATTTATCGAAAGGCCAGCCCGATTGCTGATCGAGTCCGGCCAATGCGGCGGGAATGGTCGAGTGAGTGCCACCCCAGTCCGACATCACATAGCCTTTGTAGCCCCACTGGTCTTTGAGGACTTTGTTCAGCAAGAAGTCCTGCTCGCAGTTGTACACGCCGTAAGTGCGGTTGTAGCTGCACATCACGGAACCTGGATTGCCACGTTCGATCGCGATCTGGAAAGCCAGCAGGTCGGACATGCGGCCTGCCGCATCGTCGATTTTTACGTCGAGAATATTGCGGCCGGTCTCCTGGTCGTTGTAGGCGTAGTGCTTCAGCGTCGAGATCACATGATTCGACTGGATGCCGCGAATCTGCTCACCGACCATAACGCCCGCCAGTAAAGGATCTTCGCCCGCGTACTCGAAGTTGCGGCCATTGCGCGGATCGCGCTGCAGGTTGGCGCCGCCCGCCAGCATCACATTGTGGCCGGACAGGCGCGCTTCGTTGCCGATCATGGCGCCGCCGGCAAAAGCGGCTTGCGGATTCCAGGTCGCGGCAACGGCAATGTTTGCAGGCAGCGATGTGCGGGCACGCAGGCTTTTGCCCAGCGCCTGCGTGGCCACGCCGACGCCTGCATCCGTGAGCTGCTGGTCGGGGATGCCGAGACGCTCCACGCCGTACACAAAACCCGCTGCACCATCGATGCCTTCCTTCGGCTTGGTCGACGACGGTGGCAGATCGGTCGAGAAGTAACCGAACACCAGCTTGATCTTCTCGTCCATCGTCATTGCCGACAGTGTTTTCTGCGCGCGCTGATCGGGATCGTCAGGCGCCGCAAACGCGTGGGAAGACAAAGCAAATGCCACTGCAGCCATCAAAACTTTATTCATCAATTCAAACCTTTCTGATTTTCGTGATGCTGATCGTCGGTTCAAGCGCGGCCTTTTGCATCAGGCGTTTGCCGAGCCAGCGCCGTACCGGGATGTCATAGAACTTCAGGCAGATGTATGCCAGTGCGACGCAGGCCAGGAATGTCGCGGCAGCCACCGGCAGTGCGCCAGGCAGCGTTGCCTTGGTCCGCGAAACCCAGGCGGTGTAGCTATAAATGAAGGGGTAGTGGATGATGTAGATCGGATAAGAGATCGCGCCAAGGAAGCCGCAGATCTTCGTACCCAGCTGCGTATTCAGGTCGCCGCTTGCGCCGATGTAGACGACCATCGGGAAGACGATGACGATGCACAGCGCGTCGTAGAGGCCATTCTTCCAAAGCTCGGTCGGGCCGCCGAAGCGCGGCAGAGCCAGTGCGGCAAAGATCATCACGCTGCACAGCAGAAAGGCGTGATTGAAGCGACCGACAGTGACCACGCGAGACAGCAGCAAACCGGCGAAGAAGGGATACAGCAGGCGCGTTAAGCCAATACGTATCTGAGCCGGCGCCAGCGACCATCCGCCAATGACGTCACCGGGGCCGGTGACGCAGTAGTGCACCAGCACGCAGCCCGCGACGAACACGCACAGCGCCAGCAGCGTCTTGGAGAACTTACGCACAAACAGCGCGTACAGAATATTCGCAACGTACTCGTAGAACAGCGACCACGCGGGGCCGTTCAGCGGATGCATTTCTCCCCAGCCGCGCAGATCAAGCGCCGCGCCAACCGGCAGCAGGGTAATGCCGATGGCCATGACCATCACCACAAACCATACCGGCGTGGTTTCGATCCTGGCGAAAACTGGACTGATCTGCGYGTAGTACATCGCCGCACCGATCATCATGGCCACGACGATCATTGGATGCAGCCGGATCAGCCGGCGCTTGAAGAACTCCATGGCCGACATTTCGCGCCATCGGTCGTCGTAGGCGTAGCCGATGACGAAACCGGATAGCACGAAGAAGAAGTCCACCGCCAGATAGCCGTGATTGATGATCTGCTCAAAACGGCTCGCCGCGTGGGCTTCGAAAAAGTGGAAGGCGACGACCATCAGCGCCGCCACGCCACGCAATCCGTCCAGGATGGGGTAATGCCGCTTCGTGTCCGCGAAGCCGATCGACATGGAACTGTTTGCCACTAAGTCTCCTCCGTTTTGAAGATTTATTGATAGCGCTATCATTTCAAGGCGCGATTTTTTGATTTTTCGTCATCATACAGAGGGAAGTAGCCGCTGTCTCCAGGCGTATTGCTGTCGACAATTCTTACACTTAGCCTCGCTGTAATTTATTCTTTGCAACTAAGTATTTGATCCTGTTGAGATAGCGCTACTTGGCACACGAAGTGCTTAATCTCACTGTTCAAACTCGACAGACGCAGGGAGGTTATTATGCTTCGCAAGTCTCAGTTCTTTGCCGCTACTTTGCTTGCATTGGGCTCACTGGGCAGCCTGCCCGCGAAAGCAAACCTCGTGACCAACGGGGGTTTTGAAACCGGAGACTTCACTGGATGGGGAAACGGGTTCAACGCAGTCTGGGACGGCGTAGATGGCCTGGCGCCTCAGTCAGGTTCGTTCGCCGCGTTCTTCGGCAATCCCGGGGGCATCAGCACCATCAGCCAGAGCTTGTCGACCGTGGCCGGAACCCTTTATTCGATTTCATTCTGGCTGCAAAACGAGGCGGACGTGACCGGCAACGCCGCCCCCAATTCGTTTGAATTCGATTGGGACGGCGTCACGCAAATGTCGCTGACGAATGCGCCCGGTTCCGGTTACACCGAATACACGTTCCAGCTTGTCGCGAGCGGAGCCACGACCAACCTGGCCTTCAACTTCAGCCAGACGGCCGCTTTCTGGGATTTCGACTCGGTCGTAGTCGAGGCCGCGACCGTGCCGGAACCGGGCAGTCTCCCATTGCTGGCGGTAGGCGGCGTGCTGGCCTTCGCCACCCTGCGCGCCCGCAAGAACAGCTGAATCCGGCGTCGCCCGGCGCCAAGCCAGCGCCAGTGTCGCTAATAACAAAGTCGACCACAAGGCAGTCTTGAAAATCAAAGGCTTACAGAACCTCTGCCATTCATCATGAAAAATAAAGTCCTACACAGATTAGGCGCATAGCGGAATTTACCCCGACCTTGTATTAATAAAGTCCACCACAACTCGACGTGGCTAACTCTATGGCACCTTCATAGTCACCTGACGAGCGTCAGATCGGAAGCTTCCACAGTCCGCGTTCGCCCGAGACTGTGTGAAAACATGGCCTCAATGTAAACGAGATGTTTCCTGAAGCGTTATCACTTCAACGCATGCACTCAGGAGGCCGGGATGAAGCGGTATGTCGAGGGAGCAGATCGCAGCCAGTGTATTCTTTTTCCAGAGCAGTTGGACGACTACGTTGGCGAGGATAATAT
>NZ_JBFRDW010000511.1:0-4425 GCF_052113985.1 Pseudoduganella sp. RAF53_2
TCTTCCTCGGTTACGCGCAGGCTTACCAGCGCTTCCAGTCGCCATTGATCGTGAAAGAGGCTTTACTGGTGGGCTTCTTTCTCGCGGGACTCGTCGTGCTCGGCGGCATGCAGCAATGGTGGCTGCAGCCCATCGTCTCTCAGTTACAGCCCGTGGCGCTGTTCTTCGGCGCACTGGGACTGACCGCCATCACCGACAACGCGGCCCTGACCTACCTCGGCTCCTTGATCGACGGCATCACGCCGCAGGCGCAATACATGCTCGTGGCAGGCGCCGTTGCCGGCGGCGGCCTGACCGTCATCGCCAACGCTCCCAACCCGGCCGGCGTCTCGCTCCTGCGCGCCGGCTTCCGCGACCAATCCATCAGTGCCTTCGGTCTGCTACTCGGGGCCGCCGCCCCCACCGTCACCGCCGCCCTCGCCTTCTTCTTTTAATCGTGTGCGCAAACGAAGACCGGCATGGCGCTCTCATTAAGCGCTATCGCAAGCGTCTCGCGAGCAAGCGTGCTAAGCGCACACTATTGAATCCCTGCAAGGACGCGAAAATTCTGCTTGCGCTATTCTGATTCTCATCCCGTTCCGCAAAGGAGCGGCTCTTTCACGACACTACATCAGGAGATGAGAATGAGCTATCTAGACCGCGATCCATATGGTATCTACCGCGACCGTACTGACAACGACGGTCCCGGCCCGCGCCTGATGGGCGCCGACACATTGATGGGCGAGGACGTCTACAACCGCCAGGACGAAGACCTCGGCGACATCAAGGAAATCATGCTCGACATGCAGACCGGCCAGATCGCCTATGCAGTGCTGTCCTTCGGCGGCGTGCTGGGCATGGGCAACAAGCTGTTTGCCGTGCCATGGCAAGCGCTGCAACTGGACACCGCCAACAAGCGCTTCGTCCTCGACTGCGCTAAAGAAAAACTGGAGAACGCTCCAGGCTTCGACAAGGACCGCTGGCCTGACATGGCAAGCGCCGAATTCAGCACGCAGATCCACGATTTCTACGGCACCCAGCAAGCCATGCCAGGCGCTCGCACCTCCACTGGCAGCGTGATGGGCTCGGGTACCGGCACCATGCAAAGCGGATCGAGCGGCAGCTACAGCGGCTCGACCCGGGACGATGACATCGTCGGCGGCAACAAAGGCAACTATTGATCCCACGTGGCAGCAATTGACTGTTTAATGTCATTGCTGCCTGGCGGCGACGCGCGAATAATCGGCTGATCTTCTTCAGCCGATTTCATCATGCGCCTACTGATCCTGTTTGCCGCCCTCCTCTTCGCAGCCGTAAGCCAGGCGGCCGAGCGTCCCCTCATCGTCATTGTCGGCTCCAACGAGCATACCGAGATCAGCGACTTCATGCTGCCGTATGGCGTGCTTAAGCGCGCCGATGTTGCCGACGTGCTGACAGCGTCGGTACACGAAGGCCCGATCCGCATGAGCGCCGGCCCGCGCGTGCAGCCTGATGCCAGCCTCGCCGAATTCGACCGGAAGTATCCAGCAGGCGCCAACTACGTGATCGTGCCCGCCATGCACGACTTCAAAGACCCTACGCTGGCCGACTGGCTGAAGACGCAAGCCGCACATGGCGCCACGCTCATCAGCATCTGCGACGGCGCGCTGGTGCTCGCCAACGCAGGCGTGCTGAAAGGCCATCAAGCCACTGCACACTGGGCCACGCGCGGTTACCGCGAAGAACACTATCCTGACACCACCTGGCTTGCCAACGCGCGCTACGTGGCGGACGGCAAAGTCATTACCAGTGTGGGCATCAGCGCCGCCATTCCCACTTCGCTGGCCCTGGTTGAAACGATTGCGGGCAGCGAACGTGCGCGCGCTGTGGCGAACGACATTGGCGTGAGCGGATGGGGCACGGAACACGACAGCACCGTCTTCGGCCCGCACCTTGGCAATCTGACCGTCTGGATGACGTGGTACACCGATCCCTGGTTCCATTCGCAGCGCGAGATTGGCGTGCCGGTCGCGCAAGGCGTGGATGAAATCGCGCTGGCCATCACTGCCGACGCCTACCAGCGCGCCAAGCGCGCCGTGCCGGTTACGGTCGCCGCCTCCGACGAGCCGCTACATACGCTCTATGGCCTGACCATTCTGCCGGAGCGCGTGGCCGGTACCGCCGACGCTCCCGTGCAAATGCTGCCGGCCCTGGACAGCACGCCACCTGCGCTGATGTGGAGCAAAGTACTCGGCCGTATCGCCGACGATTATGGTTCGCGCACCGCGCAACGCCTGGCGCTGGAATTTGAATATCCGGATTACGYGCCGAGGTAAGATGGCGATATGCCGCCAGACCGCCCCTGCCGTATCGTCCTGCTCGCCCACGAGCAAATGAATCTGCTGGACCTTTCCGGTCCGCTGCAAGCCTTCGCCAGTGCTGCCCGCCGCCACTCGGATGGCGCCCCGCCGCTGTACGAAACCATCATCGCTTCCGCTCACGGTGGACTCGTGACCACCAGCGCCGGGCTGGCGATCATGACCACGTCCATCGCCGATCTGGCCGACACCCCCATCGACACACTGATCGCTCCCGGTGGCTGCGCGGGCGACGAATATGACGCGCCGCCGGAGCTGGTGGCTTTCGTGCAGGCGCGCGCGGCCTCCGTGCGGCGCTTGTGCTCCGTCTGCACTGGCGCGTTCCTGCTGGCGGCAGCGGGCCAGCTGGATGGCCGGCGTGCGGCCACGCATTGGGAATGGGTGGAACGGCTGCGGGGCCGGCATCCAGCGGTGGCAATCGATGCGGACAAAATTTATGTCCGCGATGGACATGTGTGGACTTCGGCTGGCGTCAGCGCAGGCATCGACCTGGCGCTGGCCTTGATCAATGAGGACTACGGCCATCGCGTGGCTATCGAAACTGCGCGGCAGATGGTGGTCTTCATGAAACGTTCCGGCGGCCAGTCGCAATTCAGCGTGCCGCTGGCCGCGCAGGCGCGCGCGAGCGGCGGCTTTGCGGATCTGCATGCGTGGATTRCCATGAACCTGCACGAGGACTTGCGCGTGGAGCGGCTGGCCGAGCAGGCCGGCATGAGTCCACGCACATTCGCGCGGGCTTACACGAGCCAGATGGGATGCACGCCGGCGCGCACTGTGGAGCAGATGCGGCTTGAGGCGGCGCGGCGGGCGCTGGAGGAAAGCAGCCTGCCTGTGAAGACGATCGCGGCGCAGGCAGGATATGGCGAGGAGCAGAATTTGCGCCGGGTGTTTCTGCGGCAGTTGGGCGTTACGCCGGGCGACTACCGGAAGCGCTTCGCGGCGGCGGATCAATGATCCGCCCTACGACGCTCCGCGTTATCGCCCCGGTAGGGCTGATCATTGATCCGCCGGGACTACGACGCTCCGCGTAATCGCCCCGGTAGGGCGGATCATTGATCYGCCGGGACTACGACGCTCCGCGTTATCGCCGCGGTAGGGCGGATCATTGATCCGCCGGACCTCAACGCTGCATCGACTCCCAGACTTTCATCAGGCGCTTGACCGACACCGGCATCGGCGTGCGCAGTTCCTGTGCGAACAGGGACACGCGCAGCTCCTCCAGCATCCAGCGGTATTCCACCAGTTTCGGATCGGTGTTCTTGCCGGCCGATTTGTCGCGCGCCACGCGCAGGTAAGGCTGGGCGGCGATATGCCATTCCGCCATCGCCTTCTGATCGCGTGCCGAATCCGCGCGCAACTTTTCGATACGCACATTCATCGCCTTCAGATAGCGCGGGAAATGCGACAGCTGCGTGAACTCGTTTTCGATCAGGAAGCGCTTGTGCACCAGGCCTTGCAGCTGCTGTTGCATGTCCTGCGCGGCTTGCGGATTGACGCCCTGCAGGCGCTTCGGCAGGCCGTGGTACTCGGTCAGCACTTGCGACACCAGGCGTGCAATTTCGTTCACCAGCAGTACCAGACGCGATTTGCCTTCGTCCTTGCGCTTGATGAAGCTCGCCTCGTCGCTCGGCAGCGGGTCCTGCAGGCAGGCGATGTCCAGCGCTTTGGCGATGATCTGGTCGCGCAGCTCTTCCTGCGTGCCCATGGACATGAACTGCATACCCATCTGCTGCAGGTTCGGGATCGATTTCTCCACAAACTTGATCTGGTCCTTCATCTGCAGCGCGAACAGGCGGCGCAGGCCGATACGATGGGTGCGCGCAGCGACGTTCGGATCGTCGAAGACTTCCAGATCACAGTGCGAGCCCTTGTCCACCAAGGCGGGGAAGCCGATCAGGCTTAGCTTGCCTTGCTGGATTTCCAGCAGCTCGGGCAGCTCGCCGAAGCTCCAGGTGGTGATGTTGGTATGCGCGGACGGCGCGGCAGCGCCCGACGCGCCTGCCCCACCAGCGCCAGCACTGCCTCCGCCGCCTGACGCACCGCGTGCATCCGGGCCGCCTCGGCCGCCCGCCCCCGCCGCACCGCGCGC
>NZ_JBFRDW010000512.1:0-4420 GCF_052113985.1 Pseudoduganella sp. RAF53_2
GTGTTTGAATGATTGAGTTTTACCCTACTTACTTCTTCCGGATTGCGCATCGCGTTGAGCCAACGCGGTGCTACCAGTTATGCCTGATGACCATAGCAAGTCGGTCCCACCCCTTCCCATCCCGAACAGGACCGTGAAACGACTTTGCGCCGATGATAGTGCTGCAACCAGTGTGAAAGTAGGTTATCGTCAGGCTAGTTATTGAAGAAGCCCACCAAGCGCAGACGCCGGTGGGCTTTTTTGCTTTCTGAACCCAGGACATAAACCAGGTGGCTGCCACGATGTGGCAGCCATCCGCTTTTGCGCCGTGGGTTTTTTAGCGCAGCAGTGCGTCCAGCAGCGGTTGGCATGCGTCGGCCAGGCGGTCGATGCTCGCTTCCCGCAGCGCGGCTGTATCCACGGTGTGCTCGCTGTGCAGGCCTGCCCATTCCAGTAGCGCGCGTCCCGCGGCAGGATTGTCGAACAATCCGTGCAGATAAGTTCCGAGCACCTGTTCTTCCAGCGCACCTTCAGGACGGCCGTCGACATAGAACGCCGGCTGCGCCAGCGCGGCGCCGGACGAAACTCCCATGTGAATTTCGTAGCCGTTGACCGGTGCGTCCGCAAACGCGCAGCGGCCCGTGATCTGAACCAGCTGCTTCTCTTGCGTCAGCTCCGTCGCCATATCGAGCACGCCGAGTGCCTCCGAGGCGCCAGCGATACCTTCAACGCCGTGCGGATCTTCCACACTGCGGCCCAGCATCTGGAAGCCGCCGCAAATCCCAATCACCTTGCCGCCGTACCGCAAATGGCGCGCGATATGCGCCGGCCAGCCATACTGCTGCAGCCAGGCCAGATCGTCGCGAGTGTTCTTGCTGCCGGGGAGAATGATCAGATCCGCTGGCGGTATCGGTTCGCCCTGGCGAATGAACTGCAGGTCCACATCCGGATGCGCGCGCAGTGCATCGAAGTCGGTGTGATTGCTCATGCGCGGCAGGCTTGGCACGACAATGCGGAAGGCGCCGCGTGCGGCTTGCACTGGCTGCACTGCATCTTCAGCATCGAGATAAAGGCCATGCAGATAAGGCAGCACGGCCAGCACGGGCTTGCCCGTCTGCTGTTCGAGCCATTCAAGTCCAGGCTCCAGCAGCTTGCTGTCGCCGCGGAAGCGATTGATCACAAAACCGATGATGCGATCGCGCTCACTTTGCGACAGGCAGGACAGCGTACCGACGATGTGCGCAAACACGCCGCCGCGATCGATATCCGCAATCAGAATCACCGGGCAATCCACTGCCTCCGCAAAACCCATATTGGCAATATCGCGATCGCGCAGATTGATCTCGGCGGGACTGCCCGCGCCTTCCACAACCACAACGTCATATTGCCCCAACAGCCGCTGATGCGATTCAAGCACGGCGCTCATCGCCACCGTTTTGTACTGGTGGTAGTCGCGTGCATTCATCTCCGCGCGTACTTTGCCGTGAATGATCACTTGCGCACCGATGTCGCTGGAAGGCTTGAGCAGCACGGGATTCATATCCGTGTGCGGCGGCACGCCAGCAGCGACGGCCTGCAGCGCCTGGGCGCGTCCGATCTCGCCGCCGTCGGCGGTGACGGCGCTATTGAGCGCCATATTCTGCGGCTTGAATGGCGCCACACGGACACCGCGCCGCTTCAGTAGGCGGCACAGCGCTGCAACCACGGTGCTCTTGCCTGCGTCGGAAGTGGTGCCCTGAACCATCAGGGTGCGGAAGGGAATCGTCATTTGCGATGCTTCCGCGCTTCTTCCAGTTTTTCGCACAGCACGGCGGTGCCGGCGATCATGCGCGGGCCTGCGCGGTTCAGCAGATTGCCGTCAATCGTGAACAGGTTGCTATTCCTGGTTGCCTTCAGCATGCCGTACGGGCGCCAGAGGTTCACGCCGCCGTAGTCCTTCTCCGCTGTGGCGAAGACGGCTTCGGGATCGGCTTGCAGCACCGCTTCGATGCTGACCACCGGCGCAGTGGTCTTCTGATCGGCGAAAATGTTCACGCCACCGCAGGCTTTCAGCGCGTCGCTGACGATATGTTCGCCATTCAGCGTGTAGAGTGGCTTGTCCCATACCTGGTAGAAGACGGTCACCGGCGGACGCGCGCCGTATTGCGCGCGTAGCGATGCCAGCTTGCTCCGCAGATCCTGGGCCGCGGCGTTGGCCACCGCTTCGGTGCCGAGCAGCTGGCCCATCGCGGTCAGGTTGTCTGCGATGTTATCCAACTTTTTGGGTTCGCTGTGGAAGAGCGGGATGCCGAGCTTGCGCAGCTGTTCGATCTGGCGCTCGGAGCTGCCGTGACGCCAGACGACGATCAGATCCGGCTTCATGGCGATGACGCGCTCCATATCGATGTCGCGGTTGTCGCCGATACGAGGGATTTTCTTGGCTGCTTCCGGATAATCGCTGTAGTTCACGGCGCCGACGACCTTGTCGCCACCGCCGGCTGCAAACAGCAGCTCCGTCACATGGGGCGCCATGGAGATCACGCGCTGCGCGGGTTTTTGCAGGGTGACGAGACTGCCGTCGTCGTCGCGTACGGTGATGGCGGCGGTTGCATTGGCCGCGAGCAGGGYGCCTGCCAGCAGGAGGTATTTCATCGGTTTTCCTTTGTCCATTCGTTCAATGCTGCTTCGAGACGCTGCCAGCCCGTTTCGTCGGGAGGCAAGCCAAGTCGAATGCCGCGTGCGGCGTTGCGGAACAGGCGCACCCAGATGCCGCGGCGTGCCATATGTTCGTGGAAGGCTTCGGCTTGGGGTTCTGGCCACCATTGGAACAGCGCCGTGCCACTCGATCGGATTCCTTGCTGCGCGAGCAGCATATTCAATCGGCCGCCGGCCCAGGCCAGCATTTCGCGCGTTTCATGTTGCCAGCACTCGTCCTGCAGCGCGGCTCGGCCGATCTGCTGGGCCGGCCCGCTGACCGACCAGGGGCCGAGCAATTCGGCGAGTGCATTCAATATCTCCGGCGCTGCGGCGACGAAGCCGAGGCGCAGACCTGCAAGGCCGAAGAACTTGCCGACTGAGCGCAACACGATGATGCCCGATTGATCGGCTTCCTTTGCAATACTGTTGGCGTTGTCGGTGTCGGCGAAAGCCTCGTCCACAACCAGCCAGCCGCCGCGCGCGCGCAGCGCATCAGCCCAGCGCAGCAGATCTGCGCGCGGCACGCGGGCGCCGGTCGGGTTGTTCGGATTGCAGACGACCAGCACGTCGCTGTGTGCAACGGCGGCATCCAGTGCAGCGTACGGTACTTCGCTTGCGATATGGCCGTGCTGCTTCCAGTGGTGAGCATGCTCCGCATAGCTTGGTGCAGCGATGGTCACACGCGAAGGTTCGCGCAGACGTGGCAAAGTCTGGATTGCGGCTTGCGTGCCAGCGACCGGCAGCATACGCGATGCACGGTAATAGCGTTGTGCGGCTTCGGCCAGTGCGGGATCTTCCTCCGGCAGCCGGTGCCAGGCGTTGGCCGCCAGTGGTGGTACAGGATACAGCGCAGGATTAATGCCGGTCGAAAGATCGAGCCAGTCGTGCTGTCCGTAGCGCCGCACGGCGTCCTGCAACTTGCCGCCGTGTTCAAGCATGGCTGACTCCTGCGATGACTGCTGCTGCGGCTAGCCACAGCCAGCAGGTAGCAAGGACCAGACGCCAGGCGCGGACGATGTCGTGCTTCGTTGCGATCTTGCCTTCGCCAAGCGGCGGGCGTTGTTCGAGTTCACCGTTGTAGATTGCCGGACCGCCGAGCGAGAGGCCAAGCGCGCCTGCGCCTGCGGACATGACCGGGCCGGCGTTTGGGCTGCTCCACGCGGGTGCTTGCGCGCGCCAGCAGCGGAATGCGCGCTGTTTGGCTTCCAGTGTTGGTGCGAGCAGGGCATAGCTGGCCGCCGTCAGGCGGGCGGGAATGAAATTGAGAGCGTCGTCGATACGCGCGGCCGCACGGCCGAAGTGCAGGAAGCGCGGGGTGCGGTAGCCCCACATCGCATCCAGTGTGTTCGCTAGGCGGAACAGCAGGGCGCCTGGGCCGCCTGCAATGGCGAACCAGAACAGGGCGCCGAACACGGCGTCGTTGCCATTTTCGAGCAGGGATTCGGTGCTCGCCTTGGCCAGGTCGTCCGCGCTGGCGTTTTGCGTATCGCGGCTGACAATACGTCCGGTCAGCGCACGCGCGGTTGGCAGGTCATCGGCCTTCAGCGCGTCGGCGATCGGCAGGTTGTGGTCGCGCAGGCTGCGCAGACCGAGGGTGAAGTAGAGCAGCAGCGCGTGCAGTGCCCAGCCGGCGCCTGGTGTGGCTGCAAATGCCAGCGCGATGCACGCCGCCGCGATGGCGACCAGTGGCAGGACCGCAAGCAGCCAGGCTAGTGTTCCAAGTGCCACGTCCATGGATTCGCTGGTCGCGCGCTCGGCGCTCGGC
>NZ_JBFRDW010000513.1:0-4416 GCF_052113985.1 Pseudoduganella sp. RAF53_2
GGTGTCCGGCGTGAGCGTGGCGCCGGGCAGCAAGCCCGCCACGACCGCCGAGCTGCGCATCAACAGCGCCGGAATCGTCACGCGCAGCGGCGCCGCCAGGCCCATGGCGCGGCGGTAGCAGTCCAGCATTTCTGCGTAGCTGACCGTCGTTGCGCCGACCAGGTCGACTTCCTGATGTGCTGGTTCGCCGGGTGCAAGCAGGCGCGTGATGGCCTCGCAGACATCGTCGATATGCACCGGCTGGAATTTCGCATCGCCCAGCTCCGGCAAGGCGGCCACCGGCAAGCTGGCCAGGGTACGGAACATCTTTGCCGACGCGCCGTCCGTGCCATACACCAGCGACGGCCGCACGATTTGCCACTCGACCGGCAGCGCCTTCAGCGCGCGCTCGCCGGCGAACTTGCTGCGGAAATACGGCGTGCCGCCATCCGGCGCGCCGAGCGCGGAAATGTGCACGACCCGGCGCACTTTCGCCTTCACACAGGCCGCGAACAGTGCAGCCGGGCCGGAATGATGCACACGCTCGAAATCGCCCTTCTCGCGTTCAGTGATGATGCCTGCCGCATTGACGACCGCGACCACGCCATCCAGTGCCGCGTTCCAGTCGCGTGACCGGCGCAGAACATGATGACCGCCAGCCTCCAGCCGCGCGCACAAAGCGCGGCCGATAAATCCGGAGGCTCCAAATACCAGCACTCTCATATCACGCCTCAACTTTCATTTATTTCTGTTGAAACAGAAATTGTAGGCTTCAAAAAAACGGGCCACGCCGCCCGTTTGTCCGTTGCGTCATTCAGCTACGCCGGATTGCCTTGCTGATCTTGGCGCTCATGCCCATCATCTTCATCAGTGTTTCCGGCTTAAAGCGCAGCATCTCCTCCGCCAGGGTACTCATGGTTTCGATGAACTTCAGCGTTTCCTCAATGCGCTCGCGCGTGCCTTCGTCTTCCTCGTCGATGGCCGGATTCTCCAGGCACTCGGTCAGCGCCACCGCAGTCGGATCGATCTCGCGCTGGCGGCGCCCTGCGACAATCAGCTTGAACAGTTCCCACACATCGGTCGACGTCTCGAAGTGATCGCGGCGGTCGCCCTTCAGGTGCACCACGCGGATCAGGTTCCACGACTGCAGCTCCTTCAGGCTATTGCTCACGTTCGAACGCGCCACGCCCAGCGTGGTCGTGATCTCTTCCGCGTCCATCGGCCGGCCGACCAGGTACAGCAGCGCATGTATCTGCGCCACGGTGCGGTTCACGCCCCAGCGGGACCCCATTTCGCCCCAGTGGAGCACAAAGCGTTCAGCGATCGGTTTCAGTTCCATGTCTTCGATTCTACGCTTACATTAATTTCTGTCAAGACAGAAATAACTTGCTCTTCACCCGCTCCACCCAGACAATGATCAAATCGACATGGAGGCGATCATGGGCAAGCAAGGGCGCATTGCGAGCATCGATATGCTGCGCGGGCTGGTGATTGTCATCATGGCGCTGGATCATGCGCGGGACTTCTTCGGGCCGGCGAACTGGGGGCCGGAGCAGCTGGACCAGACCACGCCCGCTTGGTTCTTCACCCGCTGGATCACGCATCTGTGTGCACCGACCTTTGTGCTGCTGGCCGGCAGTTCAGCCTTCCTGCGCGGGACCAGCGGCGGCACCCCCGCCCTGTCGCGCTACCTCTTCACGCGCGGCGCCATGCTCCTGCTGCTGGAAGCGACCTGGATCAGTTTCAGCTGGCAGTTCAGCTACAACGTCACCATCTTCCAGGTGATCTGGGCGCTCGGCATGGGGATGATGTTCCTGTCGCTGCTGGTGTGGCTGCCGCAGTTGGCAATCGCACTGGCCGCCGCGCTGCTGATCCTGCCCCACAATCTGCTGGACGGCCTGCACTCAAGCAATCCGCTGTGGCTCGCCTGGCATGAGGGCGGCTTCCTGCCGGTTGGAGGCTCCGGCTATGGCGTGCTGTTTGTTTATCCGCTAATGCCCTGGCTTGGCCTGATTGCCGCAGGTTACGCGCTCGGCCCCATCTTTCATTGGGACGCCGCGCGCCGCCAGCGCTTCCTGCTGACAGCCGGCGCCGTGCTGATGGTGGCCTTCATTGCTCTGCGCAGCGGGAACTTCTACGGTGATCCCGATCCCTGGTCGCCGCAGAACCGAGGCTGGATCTGGGACCTGATTTCCTTCGTGCGCGTGCACAAATATCCACCGTCGCTGCTCTACATCTGCGTGACGATGGGGATTTCGTTGCCGCTGCTGGTGCTGTTCGAACGCCTCAAACCCGTGCCGGTGCTGATCCTGTTCGGCGGCTCGCCGCTGTTCTTCTACGTGATCCACATCGCGCTCACGCACTTCCTCGCCGGGCCTTACTTCCTCGCCCGCTATGGCGCACTGCCAAGCGGCAGTCCGGTCGGTTTCACCTTCCCGCCCGGCTATGAGCCGTCACTGCTGGCGGCCTACGGCGGCTGGATCTGCGTCATCGCCATCATGTATGCGCTGACGCGCTGGTGGAAGCGGCGCAAAACCACCGCGCTCGCCACCGCCAGCGTTCAGCCATCGTGATCAGGGCTTGGTGCGCGCCTTGCCCTGCACGCCGGACACCTCCTCGAACACATACTCGTGCTGGCTGTCGCGCAGGACCAGTGCACGCTTGCCATCGCGCTTATCGGCCACCAGTTCCAGGCCAACCATGCTCGGGCTGATCATGGTAAAGGAAGTGCTGCCATCGTCATTGTGGCGTGCGCCGACGGGGCTCTTCCACTCGTCCACGTCGAAGACCACATCCTTGCCAACACGGCGCACTGTCAAGCGTCCCAGTTCAGGGCTCCGGTAAGAGCCTCCCAGCAGGGCCATTGCATCGGCGGGCACCGGAAGCGTCTGGCGGCTGCGCACATCATCCCTTTCAGCCCGGTCACGCTGCATGGCAACGCGCACATCTTCCTGTGCTTCCGGCTCGCCGTCGTAGAGCACTTCCAGCAAGCGCCGCAGGGTCGGGCGCAGCAGGCGATAACCATCTTCCGAATTGGTCAGCAAAACGACGCCGGTGCCAGTCTCCGGCAATAGATAGAAATTGCTCTTGTAGCCATCCAGGCTGCCGCCGTGCGATACAACCGGGACGCCCCACGCCTTTTCCGTCGACAGGCCCATGCCGTAGAACGCATCCTCGCCTTCCGCTACCTGCGGTTCGCGGCGCTTCAGGATATTGGCGGCGGACACCAGCTGACGTCCATCCGGCAGCTTGCCCTGCAGGGCTTCCAGTTGCACATAGCGGATGAAGTCATGCGCCGAGGTCCACGCGCCGCCCGCCGGACGGTGCGGCACCACCGCGTAGTTGATATTCATCTGCATCACGACCGTTTTGTTGTACAGGTCACGTCCATGCGGACTGGCATGGTTGCCGCGCAGCGCGCGCGCCATGTCGAAGGTCGTATCGTTCATGCCCAGCGGCTGGAAAATGCGCTCGCTCATCGCCTTGTCGTAAGCCTTGCCCAGTTCCAGCTTGGGATAAATCAGGTGTCCGCCGATATAACCCGCCGCGGACGCCATCAGATTGTTGTACTGGAAGACCTCACCGAAACCGCTGGTTGGCTTGTTGGTGGCCAGCATCCCGATCGACTGCGCCGGCGTGGTGTTCTTGTATTCAAACAGCCATTCCATGTCCTGGCGCGGCAGGCCGGTGCAGGCGCAAACCAGGTGATGCACCTGGACCTGACGCGTGGTCGCATCGTCGCCGAGACGGAAGGATGGATACAGCTCGATCACCGGCTGGTCCCAGCGCAGCTTGCCCTCGTCGGCCAGGGTGGACAGCAGCAGCGTGCTCATGCCCTTGGTGTTGGACGCGGCCATGAACAATGTGTGTTCATCGACCGGCGTTGGCTTGCCCAGTTCGCGCACGCCCACGCCGCCTTCATACACAATGCGGCCCTGCTCCATCACTGCAAAACCGGCGCCGGGAATTTGCGCATCCTTGATGGCCTGCTGCAGGAAATCGCGCAGCTGGGCGATGCGTGCGGCGTCCAGCGGATGCGGCGTGCGTCCGGCGAAAGACTCCGGCACGTAGCCGCTGGGGCGCAGGCTTTTGCCCAGCAAACCCAGCGCGGCRCCACGCTTCTCGGCTGCTTGCTCGCTGCCGTCGATAATCATCACGGTCCAATCCTCGCCGCGCCGTGCGGCCACAACTTCGATGACCAGACGCTCATTGGGCGTGGTGTCGTAGTCGGCCACCTGTTTTTCATCCCAGCCTTCGCGGGCACTGCGCGCGGTCATGATGCGCAGCGCGTGCTTCTCGTCCGGACGGTAACGTGCCCACGCCTCCTTGATCGCGGCCGTTGCGTCGGCGGCTTTCAGGTCGAGCAGCGCCACCTTCATATCGCCTTCCGGAGCCACCAACACCAGCGCCTGCGGATCGCGGCGCACCGTCCAATCG
>NZ_JBFRDW010000514.1:0-4412 GCF_052113985.1 Pseudoduganella sp. RAF53_2
CCAGAATCTGACTCCTGCGACGTCGCAGGATGCTAAACAGACACGTACGGCTCCGGTGAAGAACGCGGACGCGGGCAGCGCTGTGTCGCTGTCGAGCCAGGGGATCGATATGCAAAAGCGGGTTGCCGACCTGGGCAATTCGACCGTGGACCTGGCGCAGAATCTGCTCGGTTCCTTCGCCCAGAACCTGTTCGGCGACCAGGCCAAAGGCGCAACGATTTCTTTCGATTCGGTGACGCTGGAATCCAGCTCGACGCTCGCTGCGGGCGTGATGCACAGCGAAGATGCGAACGGCGTCACCGACGCCGCTGCCATGAGCCTGACCGACAGCTCGCATTTCCTCGGCAAGGGCACGATCACCACGGCCGACGGCCGCAAATTCGACTTCGAAGTCGAGATCAAATATCAGGCGTCGGCACAGGCAGGCGCCGCAGCGACCAGCGTGCCTTCGCGCCGCGCCGAGATGGCCGACCAGAATCCGGCCATGCCGCTGCCGACCGTCGAGTTCCCGGACATCGACTTCCCAGGCTCGCTGGCCGACCTGTTCAAGCTGATGGAGCACAATCACGACGTCTCCATCCAGCAGAAAAAGGACAGCGGCGATGGCGCCGACGAACTGGGCAAGCTGTCCATGCGCCTGCTGAAGCTGGTCAACAGCGACAGCAAGCTGGATACCTACGCACCGGCGAACAAGGCCAAGGAAGTCGCCAACGCCTATGGCGCCACCGCGCAGAAAGCCGACGCCCCTGCCGCGGCGCCAGCCCCGGCACCAACTCCTGCACCGGCTCCAGCGGACGCAACGCCAGCGCCCGCCCCTGCCCAAGCTGCGGCGCCCGCACCGGCAGCCGAGGCGGCGCCAGCCGCAACACCGGCCGCCGGCCAGGCCCAGCCACCTTCTGCATAAAAAAAGCGGCTCCGGCCGCTTTTTTATTGTCACAAATCCGGTGGCTTGCACGTCTTAGGTGCATGAACCCTATCCTGATCTACCGCCATCCGGACTGCGAGCGCTGCGCGCAGTATGCTGCCATGCACCATCGCTTCGACTGGCTCCGGCTGGTCAGCGACACCACCGAGCCACCGCCCGGCCGGCCGCCCTTGCGCAAGGGCGAGATCGTGGTGCGCAAGAATGGCTGCCTGCTGGAAGGGCTGGACGCCGCGCGCGCCATCATGCGCGCCATCCCACTTTACTGGCTGTTCGCGCCGCTGCTGCTCATCCCGCAAGCACGGCGCAGAATCGATGCCGATGCGCGCGGAGAGCTGGGCGCCTGCGATATATCGGCTGGGCCGGGAGGCGACGCAGGCGGGTGCGTATAATGGCGCCCCATGCAAGCATCTCAAGAACAACTGATCCACTGGACCGAACAGGGCGAACCGCGCTCCGCGCGCTGGCATTCGGAAGCCGGTAATCCGCCGCCCAAGCGCGTGCAGGTCGCCGATGACACCATGAACGCCGACACGGCTTATCGTCTTGCCTGCGAAGGCACGGCGCTGCTGTGGCGTGGCGACTTCCAGAACGCGCGCCAGCTGCTGCAGGCGCTGGCCCGTCGCGCCGACCACAAACACGGCAAGGGCAAGAAGAAGGCCGCGAAAGCGCCCGCCTCGCCCACCGAAGCTTTCCACCTGCATCGCCAGGCGCAGTCACAGCGCGCGCGCACGCTGGCCATGCTGCTGATTCCTTTCGAACCTGGCTACGTCATTCCGCTGCGCCGCGCGCCGGACGTGAAGCTGGCCTGCAATGAAGCCTACGGGCGCGGCGAAGACGCCTTCGTGATTTCGCTACGCGAGCTGCAAGGCCTGATCGGCGCGCACGAATGGCGCAAGGCCGGCGTGGCGATTCCCGCGCTGGACGGTGAGCACATTCACCCGCACTACGGCGTGTTCTCGCCGGTGCGCGGCGAATACGTGCAACTGGTAGCCGATGCGCCGCTGCCGAAAAATACGCAACTGGCCTTTGATATCGGCGCGGGTACGGGCGTGCTGTCCGCCGTACTGGCCAAACGCGGCATCCCGCACATCGTGGCCACCGATATGGACCAGCGCGCGCTGAGCTGCGCCCGCGACAATATCGCCCGCCTCGGCCTGCACGACCAGGTCGAGTTGATCGAGGCCGACCTGTTCCCGGAAGGACGCGCACCGCTGGTGGTGTGCAACCCTCCCTGGGTGCCGGCGCGCCCCAGCTCATCGATCGAATACGCGGTGTACGACCCGGACAGCAAAATGCTGCGCGGCTTCCTCGCCGGACTGAAAGACCATCTGGAACCTGGCGGCGAAGGCTGGCTGGTCATGTCCGACCTGGCGGAGCATCTCGGCCTGCGCCCGCGCGAACAATTGCTGGGATGGATCGCCGCTGGCGGCTTGAAGGTGCTGGGCCGCACGGATGTGCGTCCGGTGCACCCGCGCGCTGCCGATCCGTCCGATCCGCTGCATGCCGCCCGTTCCGCTGAACTGACCTCGCTCTGGCGTTTGGGCATTGCCTGAAATCCGACCTTGCGGAAGCTGTGAGCACGGTATATAATGCTTGCCTCAGACGCGGGGTGGAGCAGTCTGGCAGCTCGTCGGGCTCATAACCCGAAGGTCACAGGTTCAAATCCTGTCCCCGCAACCAAATTCAAAAAGCCGCTGGTTTCAGCGGCTTTTTTCATTTCCAGCAACCTTGGCAGGAAGCAAGCTTGTCATATAATGGCCAGCTCACCGTATCACCAAGGACCCGCAATGAATGACCAGCCAAGCAAGCCTTCCCGGCGCCAGATTTTCCGCGCCGCAGCCGCCACCGGTATTGCCACTGCCCTGCCAAGCGCGATGGTGGAAGCCAAACCGGCGCCGAAGCACACTTCGCTGGACGCCAAGCTGAAGGCCAACGTCAAACATGTGGTGGTGATCTATCTGGAAAACCGCAGCTTCAACAATCTGTTCGCCGACTTCCCTGGCCTGGCCGCGCCGATGTCCGCACTGAAGCCGGCCGACTACCAGCAGCGCGATTACGATGGCAGCATCCTGCCTACCTTGCCGAAGATCTGGGGCGGTCTGGTGCCGACGCCGCAGGACATCGGCGGCAAGCGCTATGAAGTGAAGGAAGAGCACATCCAACATCTGCCGAACGCGCCGTTCAAGCTGAGCGATGCGGAAGGCAAGCCGCTGCCGGAATCCGTGATCACGCGCGACCTGTGGCACCTGTTCTACCAGAACCAGATGCAGATCAACGGCGGCAAGAACGACGGCTTCGTCGCCTGGGGCAATACCGGCGGCATGGTGATGGGCCACTATGGCGAAACCAGCAAGAACCTTGGCCTGTGGCAGGTGGCACGCGAATACACGCTGTGCGATAACTTCTTCATGGCGGCATTCGGCGGATCTTACCTGAACCACCAGTTCCTGATTTCGGGCCGCACACCGGAATATCCGGACGCGGCAAACAGCGTCGCGAAGAAAAAGATTTGCGCACTGTCCGATGGCCCAACCGGCACGCGTCTGGCGGTTTCGCCCGACAATCCCAAGTCCGCACTGGATGGCAAGCCGGTGTACGTCAACGACGGCGCCATCACGCCAGACGGCTTTGCGGTCAACACCATGGCCCCGCCCTATCAGCCGAGCTATATTCGTCCGGCTGCGGGCGGCGATACCACGCTGGCCGATCCGAACGATCCGGCCGTGCTGCCGCCACAGACTTACGACACCATTGGCGACCTGCTGTCGCGCAAAGGCGTGAGCTGGGCATGGTATGGCGGCGCCTTCCAGGCTGCGCTGGACGCGAAAGGCGGCGGTCCCAAGCCGAACTTCCAGTACCACCACCAGCCCTTCAATTACTTCAAACAGTTCGGCCCCGGCACATCGGCCCGCTCCGAGCACCTGCGCGATGGCGGCCTGGGAGACAGCCCGATCTCGAACAAATTCCTGGCCGATGTGGTGGCAGGCAAGCTGCCTGCGGTCACCTTCTACAAGCCGCAGGGCAACCTCAACCTGCACGCAGGCTACTCGGATGTGGAGTCCGGCGACCAGCACGTGGTCAATGTGCTGGAGCATCTGAAGAAATCTCCGCAGTGGAAAGATATGGTCGTGGTCGTTACCTTCGATGAAAACGGCGGCTGGTGGGATCACGTGGCGCCGCCGAAGGGCGACCGCTGGGGTCCGGGTTCGCGCATTCCGGCGATCATCGTGTCGCCGCATGCGAAGAAGGGCGCGGTGGACCACAGCTTCTACGACACCACGTCCATCCTGCGCTTCATCACGCGCCTGCACGACCTGCCGCTGCTACAGGGTCTGGACGTGCGCAACAAGGCCTTCGCCGAGCGCAGCGCCCTGYCACCGGGCGACCTGACAGGGGCGCTTGCCTTCCGCTAAAGCAGTTGCCTGTGTTACACTGCGGTCCGATTTTGTAATCGAATGGCGGCGATACCCAGCGCAGTAAATGGGGA
>NZ_JBFRDW010000515.1:0-4408 GCF_052113985.1 Pseudoduganella sp. RAF53_2
ATCCCTATCGTGCCGCGCGCCGTGATGCTCGGTGAGCTGATGCGCCTGAAGCGCGGTATCGCTATCGCCGGCACCCACGGCAAGACCACGACCACCAGCCTGGTGGCATCCGTGCTGGCACAAGGGGGCCTGGACCCGACCTTCGTGATCGGCGGCCGCCTTACCGCCGCCGGCGCCAACGCCAAGCTTGGCTCGGGCGAGTACCTGGTCGCTGAAGCGGATGAATCCGATGCATCGTTCCTGAACCTGGCGCCGATGATCGAAGTGATCACGAATATCGACGCCGACCACATGGAAACCTACGAGCACGATTTCGAAAAGCTGAAGCAGGCCTTCGTCCACTTCACGCACCGCTTGCCGTTCTATGGCCGCGCCATGCTGTGCATCGACGATCCGCATGTGCGCGCCATCATCCCGCAGGTGACCAAGCCGGTGACGACTTACGGCTTTGCGGAAGACGCCGAAGTGCGCGCCGTGAATGCCCGCGCCGTCGGCACCCAGATGCATTTCACCGTGCTGCAGGAAGGCTATCCGGATCTGGACATCGTGCTGAACCAGCCAGGCATGCACAATGTGCAGAACGCCTGCTCCGCCGTCGCGATTGCGCGCGAGATTGGCGTACCCGATAGCGCCACCCAGGCCGGCCTGGCAGGCTTTGCCGGCGTTGGCCGCCGCTTCACCAAGTATGGCGACATCGCCGCACCGGCCGGGGGCGCCTTCACGCTGGTGGACGACTTCGGCCATCACCCGATTGAAATGGAAGTGACGATTGCCGCCGCGCGCGCCGCCTATCCTGGCCGCCGCGTGCTGCTGGCCTTCCAGCCGCACCGCTACAGCCGCACGCGCGACCTGTTCGAAGACTTTGCAAAAGTATTGAGCACCGTGGATGTGCTGGTGCTGTCCGATGTGTACGCAGCGGGGGAGGCGCCTATCGTGGCTGCCGACGGCCGCTCTCTGGCGCACGCAATCCGCGCGCGCGGCAGGACTGAACCGGTATTCGTCGAAAACATCGCCGATATGCCGGAAACGATCATGAATGTGGTGCGCGACGGCGACGTCGTGCTCACGATGGGCGCAGGCTCGATCAGCGGCGTCCCGGCAAAACTGACTACGTACCAAAAGGTCTGATGTGAAGAAATTGACTCAACAAGAAGCGCAGGCATTCGGCAAGGTGGGCGTGCTGTTCGGCGGACGTTCCGCCGAGCGCGACGTGTCCATCATGTCCGGCAGCGGCGTGCTGGCCGCGCTGCAAAGCCAGGGCATCGACGCCCATGCCTTCGATCCGGGCCAGCGTTCGCTCGCTGAACTGGCTGCCGAAAAATTCGACCGCGTGTTCATCGCACTGCACGGCCGCTACGGCGAAGACGGCAGCATCCAGGGCGCGCTGGAACTGCTTGGCATTCCTTACACCGGCAGCGGCGTGATGGCCAGCTCGGTGGGCATGGACAAGATCACCACCAAGATTCTGTGGCTGCGCGAAAACCTGCCGACGCCGGAATACGCCGTGCTGGGCGCCGACAGCGACCTGGATGCGGAAGCTGCGCGCCTTGGCCTGCCGCTGATCATGAAACCACCGCATGAAGGTTCGACTATCGGCATCACCAAGGTGACCGATAAGGCGCAGTTGAAGACCGCCTATGACGCGGCAGCGGCGCTGGACGACTCCGTGCTGGCCGAAGAATTCGTGGAAGGCCGCGAGTTCACCGTCGCCGTACTGGGCACCGGCAAGGACGCGCGTGCGCTGCCGATCGTGGAGATCGTTGCTCCGCAGGGTAACTACGACTATCAGAACAAATACTTCACCGACGATACACAGTATTTCTGCCCACCGCAGCTGGATCAGGCGATTCAGGATGAAATGCAGCGTATCGCCGTGGAGGCTTACCGCGCCGTGGGTTGCGAGGGCTGGGGCCGCGTGGACGTGCTGATGCGCGCCCGCGACAACAAGCTCTTCCTGCTTGAGGTGAATACCTCGCCAGGCATGACCAGCCATTCGCTGGTGCCGATGGCGGCGCGCGCGACGGGCGTGAGCTATGAAGAGCTGTGCGTGGAAATCCTGCGCACGGCACGCCTGAAACTGGCGAAGAAGTAAGAGGACATCAATGTGGCATGACGCAAAAGCCTTGAATGCAACCGCCGGCGCACTGACTGCGCTGTCGTTGCTGGCTTGCGCGGCGGGCGGCGTATGGTGGCTGGCGCAGCGTCCTGTATTCGATTTGCGTTCCATCCGCGTTGAGACCATGGACAACTCGGAGCTGAAGCATGTGAATGAGCTGACGCTGCGTAACGGTATGTTGGGCCGCATCAAGGGCAACTTCTTCACGACCAACCTGGATAACGTGCGCCAGGTGTTCGAAGCCGTGCCCTGGGTGCGCCGCGCGAGCGTGCGCCGCGAATGGCCGGACCAGCTGATCGTGGCGCTGGAAGAGCATGAAGCCCTCGGCACCTGGGGCGAAGATGGACGCCTGCTCTCGACCAAGGGCGATGTGTTCACCGCCAATCTGGCCGAAGCGGAAGAGGACCATGAGCTGCCGGAGTTCGATGGACCGGATGGCAGCGAGAAGGAAGTGCTGGCGCGTTTCGGTGAGCTGCGCAACTGGTTCGCCCCGATCAAGCTGGCGCCGGAAGGCTTGTCGCTGTCGACGCGCTATGCGTGGACGGTGAAGCTGGACAACGGCATGAGCGTGGCGCTGGGCCGGGAGCAGACGCCCACCACGCTGAAGGAACGGGTAGACCGTTTGGTAGGCATCTGGCCGCAGTTGACGGCCCGCGTACCGAACATTGAAACAGTAGATATGCGCTACCAGAACGGACTGGCATTGAGCGCGGCGGGACTGAAGATTCCGGCAGAAACAAAGAAACGTTGATAAGCAGGCAGAGAGATGACAAAAGACGCTAAAAACCTGATCGTCGGCCTCGACATCGGCACCTCCAAGGTGGTTGCCGTGGTGGCCGAGGTGATGGGCGATGGACGCCACGAAGTAATAGGCCTGGGCCAGCATGAGTCCAAAGGCCTGAAGAAAGGCGTGGTCGTCAACATCGAAGCGACCGTCGAATCGATCCAGCGCGCGCTGGAAGAGGCGGAGCTGATGGCCGACTGCAAGATCCGCAATGTGTATGCGGGCATTGCGGGCAGCCATATCCGCTCCTTCAATTCCAGCGGCATGGTGGCCATCAAGGACAAGGAAGTGACGGCGACCGATGTGGCGCGCGTCATCGAAACGGCGAAGGCGGTGAACATCCCGACCGACCAGCAGCTGCTGCATACGGTGCCGCAGGAATTCATCGTCGACTCGCAGGAAGATGTGCGCGAGCCGATCGGCATGAGCGGCATCCGCCTGGAAGTGAAGGTGCACATCGTGACCGGCGCCGTGAGCGCGGTGCAGAACATCGTCAAGTGCGTGCGCCGCTGCGGCCTGGAAGTGTCGGACCTGATCCTGCAGCCGATGGCCTCGGCCGATGCGGTGCTGACGCCGGACGAAAAAGAACTGGGCGTGGTGCTGATCGATATCGGCGGCGGTACCACCGACGTGGCGGTGTTCTCGGACGGTGCGATCCGCCACACGGCCGTGATCCCGATCGCGGGCGACCAGATCACCAACGACATCGCGATGGCGCTGCGCACGCCGACCTCGGAAGCGGAAGAAATCAAGATCCGCTACGGCGTGGCCAAGCAGGTACTGGCCGATCCGGGTGAGCACCTGGAAGTGCCGGGCCTGGGCGACCGCGGTCCGCGCAATCTGTCGCGCCAGGCGCTGGCTGCCGTGATCGAGCCGCGCGTGGAAGAACTGTTCGCGATGGTGCACCAGGTGGTGCGCGAATCGGGCTACGAAGGCGTGCTGTCCTCGGGCATCGTGCTGACGGGCGGTACGTCGATCATGCCGGGCATGGTCGAAATGGCGGAAGACATTTTCCTGAAGCCGGCGCGCCTTGGCACGCCGGACTATCGCGGCCAGCTGGCGGACGTGGTCCGCAGCCCGCGCTACGCAACGGTTCTGGGTCTGTTGTTGGAAGCGAAGAAGCAGTATCTGCGCGGGCACATCGTGACCCGCCAGGATGGGTCGGTGAAGGCAGTCTGGCAGCGCATGAAAGAATGGTTCTTGGGTAATTTTTAATCGGAATTTTTTGAAATCAACCGCAGTTTTCAATCCCCAGTTCTCCTACAAATATGAGCACTGGCGCTTGAAAACCGCATTCTAGACAGGAGTACATCATGGAGTTTGATATGGTCGATAACGCAACGCTGGGTACGGTCATCAAGGTCGTCGGCGTCGGTGGCGCCGGTGGTAACGCCGTGCAGCACATGATCAATAAGGGCATGAACGGCGTTGAGTTCATTGCCGCCAACACCGACGCACAAGCGCTGGCGACGTCCAAGGCCAACAACATCATCCAGATCGGCGAGACC
>NZ_JBFRDW010000516.1:0-5222 GCF_052113985.1 Pseudoduganella sp. RAF53_2
GCCTGCTGAAGTCGCTGGCTAAAACTTTCGCGTTCATTAGAAGAATTCATAGTTGCACTATTTCATGTCATGACATGAATGTCAGTCTCTACAGTGATCTGACCAATTGTGACAAACCCGAATTATTATAATTAACAATTGACTCAGCGCGTGACTCTGTTCAGGCTCCCGTGCGTCCGAATCAAATTTTGCGAAAGCTTCTTTTAATAGCACAATAAACTTGCAATATAGCAACCAATTATGCTGTCATCGCGGAAATATTCGATTCCTTTTTTATAAAATTAGTCTAACACCAAATGTGTCCGGCAGTTGCTCTGGTATTAGGGGAACAGTCGGTTCCCGGTTACGAACTACTGAAACGTATGATGCCGTCCGTCCCTTGTTCGCGGCGCACGATTCCATCCCGCCATAGCTTGTGAAGATGGGCCAGCGCCTCGCCCAGGGCAAAGCTCAGCTGGTGGGCATCCAGTTCGCGGCGGAACATCAGGGGCACGATCTCGGCGGCCGAGCGCGGCTGTACGCAGGCCGCCTCCACTTCCGCCAGGCGTTCCGTGTGGTGGGCACGCAACTGGGCAATTCGCGTGTGCAGGCCGCGGAAGGGTTTGCCGTGCGAAGGCAGCACCAGCACATCTTCCGGCAGCGGCGCGAAGCGGCTCAGAGAATCCAGATACAGCTGCAAAGGGTTGGCCTCCGGCTCGACCGCAAATACCGACATATTGGTGGAAATGCGTGGTAAGACCATATCGCCGGAAATCAGCAGATTGCGCGTTTTGCACCATAGGGAAGCGTGTTCCGGCGAGTGGCCGAAGCCGGCAATGACCTGCCACTCATGGTTACCTGCCACCACCGAATGTCCATCCTGCAGGCGCACATAAGATACGGGAATCCCCGGTACCAGCGAAGCATAGTAGTTCTTGCGCGAGCGCATCTTTTCCAGCATGGCGGAGTCAACCAGGCCGTGGCGTTCGAAGTGGGGGCGTCGAGATCACGCGCTTCAAGGTGACGCCGCCGGCAAACACCTGCTCCCAGGCCGCACGGGTGGCGTCGGTAGCCACCCCGCAATCCACCACGGTCCAGCTGTCACCGTCACGCAGCAGCCACAGGTTGATGTGATCCAGGGCAAACGGCAAGGGCATGCGCAGCCAGCCAACGCCGGGCGCCACCTCCTGTACGGTCCCGGCGGCAGGCAAAGTGTCGCCAAAAGGATAGTGAAGCTGGGATTCGAGCGGGTTCATGACGTACAATGAGATTGACGTTACGTAAACGGAAATCCATTGTACGCCATGCCGACCTACACCATTACCGAGCTCGCCCGCGAATTTGACATCACCCCGCGCGCCATTCGTTTCTACGAAGACCAGGGCATTCTGAGTCCCGCGCGCGAAGGCGCCGGCGGCCGCAACCGTGTCTATGCGCCGCGCGACCGTACCCGTCTGAAGCTGACACTGCGCGGCAAGCGCATCGGCCTGTCGCTGTCTGAAATCAAGAGCCTGGTCGATATGTACGAGTCGCCCAAGGATACCGAAGCGCAAATGCTGCGTTTCCTCGGCGTGCTGGCCCAGCACCGCGAAAATCTGGAGCAGCAGCGCGAAGACATCGAAATGTCCCTGTCCGAAATCGCTACCCACGAAGAAGAATGCAAACGCCTGCTGGCAGCTCTTGCCGAGAAGCAAGGCGCAGCTACTTGACGTTTACGTTAACGTCACTTGAGCGTATGATTGGCGCTCCACCACTTCATCCAAAAAATAGAGGAAGACATGATCCACTTGCCAGGCCTGACTTTTGATCACGGCGAGGACATCGYCGCGCTGCGCGAGGCCGTGCAGCAGTTCGCCGCCGCCGAAATCGCCCCACGCGCCGCGGAAATCGACCGTACCGACCAGTTCCCGATGGACCTGTGGAAGAAGATGGGCGAGCTGGGCCTGCTGGGCATCACCGTCAGTGAAGAATACGGCGGCGCGAACATGGGCTACCTGGCCCACATCATCGCGATGGAAGAGATTTCGCGCGCCTCCGCATCGGTGGGCCTGTCCTACGGCGCCCACTCGAACCTGTGCGTGAACCAGATCAAGCGCAACGGCACCGAAGAACAGAAGAAGAAATATCTGCCGAAGCTGATCTCGGGCGAGCACGTGGGTGCGCTGGCCATGTCCGAGCCGAACGCCGGTTCCGACGTGGTGTCGATGAAGCTGCGCGCCGACTTCAAGGGCGACCGCTGGGTGCTGAACGGCACCAAGATGTGGATCACCAACGGCCCGGACGCCGACACCCTGGTGGTGTACGCCAAGAACGATATCGAAGCAGGTCCGCGCGGCATGACCGCCTTCCTGATCGAGAAGGGCTTCAAGGGCTTCTCCATCGCCCAGAAGCTGGACAAGCTGGGCATGCGCGGCTCCCACACCGGCGAGCTGGTGTTCGAAGACTGCGAAGTGCCGGCCGAGAACGTGCTGGGTGGCCTGGGCAAGGGCGTGAATGTGCTGATGTCCGGTCTGGACTTCGAGCGCACCGTGCTGTCCGGCGGCCCGCTGGGCATCATGCAGGCCTGCATGGACAGCGTGATCCCCTACATCCACGACCGCAAGCAGTTCGGTCAGCCAATCGGCGAGTTCCAGCTCATGCAGGGCAAGATCGCCGATATGTACTCCACCATGATGGCGTGCAAGGCCTATGTCTACGCCGTAGGCCAGGCCTGCGACCGCGCGACTTCGCCGGAGCAGGTGCGCGCGCTGCGCAAGGATGCGGCCGGCGCCATTCTGTATAGTGCAGAGAAGGCAACCTGGATGGCCGGCGAGGCGATCCAGACCCTGGGCGGCAATGGTTACATCAACGAGTACCCGGTCGGCCGCCTGTGGCGCGACGCCAAGCTGTATGAAATCGGCGCCGGCACCAGCGAAATCCGCCGCATGCTGATCGGCCGCGAGCTGTTCGCCGAAACGATGTAATGGCGGCACACGGCGGGTCAATGACCCGCCCTACGATGCGTTGCGTAGGGCGGATCATTGATCCGCCGTGCATGCCACACACGAGGCCAAAATGATTCACGCCGCGTTCCCGAAACTGCTGTCGTCGCAAATCGCATTCGACATCGCGCACACCATCCGCGATGGCTTCGACAAGCACTACCGCCTGTTCCGCAAGGCCAGCCGCGACGCCAAGCGCTATTTCGAGCAGGGCGACTGGGCGGTGGCGCAGCAGGCGGCGCGCGAACGCATCGGCTTCTACGACAAGCGCGTGCAGGAATGCGTGCAAATGCTGGAGGACGAATACGATCCTACCGAGCTGACCGACGAAGTGTGGCGCGAACTCAAGCTGCACTACATCGGCATGCTGTCCGGCCACAAGCAGCCGGAATGCGCGGAGACTTTCTTCAACTCCGTGTGCTGCAATATCCTGCACCGCTCGTACTTCCACAACGAATTCATTTTCGTGCGGCCGATGGTCTCCACCGAATACATCGAGACCGACGAAGCCGCGCCGACCTACCGCGTGTACTACCCGACGCGCGACGGCATGACGTTCACGCTGAAACGCATCGTCACCAACTTCCAGCTCAACGCGGCGTTCGCGAATCTGAACCGCGACATCCAGCTGGTGGAGCAGCACATCGCGGAACTGTTCGGCGGCCAGATGGAGCCGAACGCGCAGATCCAGGTGCTGTCGTCCCTGTTTTTCCGCAACAAGGGCGCCTACATGGTGGGCAAAGTCGTCAACGGCAACCGCGAGGCGCCTTTCGTGGTGCCGATTCTGCACAACCGCCACAAGCAGCTGGTGCTGGACACGGTACTGACCGACAAAGACCAGATCATGCTGCTGTTCTCCTTCACGCGCGCCTACTTCCTGGTCGACATGGAAGTGCCGTCGGCTTATGTGCAGTTCCTGCGCAGCCTGATGCCGCGCAAACCGCGCAGCGAGATCTACACCATCCTGGGCCTGCAGAAACAGGGCAAGACGCTGTTCTACCGCGACTACCTGCAGCACCTGAAGCACTCCTCCGACCTGTTCGAGACTGCGCCAGGCATCAAGGGGCTGGTGATGCTGGTGTTCGCGCTGCCGTCCTTCCCTTATGTGTTCAAGGTGATCAAGGACTTCTATCCGGCGCCGAAGGAAACCACGCGCGCGCAGATCAAGGAAAAATACCTGCTGGTGAAGAACCACGACCGTGTGGGCCGCATGGCCGATACGCTGGAATATTCGAACGTGGCCTTCCCGCGCCACCGCTTCGCGGAATCGCTGGTGGCGGAGCTGAAGCACCATGCGCCCTCGCTGATCGAAGAAGACGGCGACCAGCTGGTGATCAAACACTTGTACATCGAACGCCGCATGGTGCCGCTGAATATCTGGCTCACCAACGCCGAGCAGGCAGGCGAAGAAGAAGCTATCGAACACGGCATCATTGAATACGGCAACGCCATCAAGGATCTGGTTGCGGCCAATATATTCCCCGGCGATATGCTGTACAAGAACTTTGGCGTCACGCGCCAGAAACGCGTGGTCTTCTACGACTACGACGAAATCGAATACATCACCGACTGCCAATTCAGAGTGATCCCCGAACCCCGCAACGAGGAAGATGAAATGTCCTCCGAGCCGTGGTACCCCATTGGAAAGCACGACGTGTTCCCCGAGCAGTTTGGCAAGTTCCTGCTCGGGAACGCGAAAATCCGAAAATACTTTATGAAGCACCACGCCGATCTGCTTACTCAATCCTGGTGGCAGGAGAAGAAAGAGCGCATCGCCAGTGGCGTCATTGAGGACGTTTTCCCTTACCCGCAAAGCGTCCGTTTCCGCAATCTGTTGAAAGCATCCACTTCGGCGCCCAGTGCGCCTCCACTACTGGAGATAATTGAAAATGAATGATCCAATCGTAATCGTCGGTGCAGCACGTACTCCGATGGGCGCCTTCCAGGGCGACTTCGCCGGCCTGAGCGCAAATGACCTCGGCGCAGTGGCCATCAAGGCTGCCGTCGAACGCGCCGGCATCAAGCCGGAAGCCGTGGAACACGTCTACTTCGGTAACTGCCTGATGGCTGGCCAGGGCCAGGCGCCTGCACGCCAGGCTGCGATCAAGGCCGGCCTGCCGGTCGGCACCGGCGCTGTAACCCTGTCCAAGATGTGCGGTTCCGCCATGCAGGCAGCCATCTTCGCTTACGACACCATCGCCGCGGGCAGCGCTGACGTTGTCGTGGCAGGCGGCATGGAGTCCATGACCAACGCGCCTTACC
>NZ_JBFRDW010000517.1:0-4390 GCF_052113985.1 Pseudoduganella sp. RAF53_2
GCAACACGTGACGCAATGGCGGATCAATGATCCGCCCTACGACCATCGTAGGGCGGGTCATTGACCCGCCGTACAACGGACATGAAATTACATAATAAAATCGCCATCGTCACCGGCGCCACCCAAGGTATCGGCCTCGCCTGCGCCAAGCGCCTGATCGCGGAAGGCGCCAAGGTGATGCTGGTGGACATCAAGCCGGAAGGCCAGCAAGCCGCTGAAGCGCTGGGCGACCAGGCACGCTTCTTCGCTGCCGACGTCAGCCACAAAGCCGACGTGGACGCAATGGTCGCCGCCACCGTCAAGGAATTCGGCCGCGTCGACATCCTCATCAACAACGCCGGCGTCACCCACAAAGCTAGCTTCCTGGACCTCACCGAAGAAGACTTCGACCGCGTGCTGGGCATCAACCTGAAATCCATGTTCCTGTGCAGCCAGGCCGCCGCGCGCGAAATGGTCAGGCAGCAAAGCGGCTGCATTATCAATATGTCAAGCGTGAACTCGGAACTGGCGATTCCCGACCAGGTGCCATATGTGGTGTCCAAAGGCGGCATCAACCAGCTGACCAAGGTCATGTCACTCAACCTGGCGCCGTATGGCATCCGCGTCAACGGCATTGGCCCGGGCACCATTCTGACCGAACTGGCCAAGCAGGCAGTGCTGGCCAGCCCGGAAGCGCGCCACACCATCCTGTCACGCACTCCTTTGGGGCGTTGCGGCGAGCCGGAAGAGGTGGCATCGATCGCCGCCTTCCTCGCCAGCGACGACGCCAGCTACATGACGGGCCAGACGCTATTCGTCGATGGCGGCCGTATGGCCCTCAACTACACGGTTCCCGTCAAAGAGTGAGATATACGAAATATTTATTTCCCATATGGAAAACAGAAATTAGACATATATTCTGCAATGCACCATAATTGCACATGTCTCCACTATTCTCCTCCAAGAAAATAGTTTAAGCCCGCTAAAACAGCGGGCTTTTTTTTATCTGTGCACCACAGCAGTGCACTGGTTTCAGCTCTTCCGTTGCATAATGCTAACGAAACGGGCTTCGGAGAACGTGGTGAACTCTGTGCTGAACCGGATGAAATTGTGGCAGCGCTTTCTGCTGCTCGGCCTGATCGGCGTGATGCTGCTCGTTCCGCCCACCTGGCTCTTCCTGCGCGAGAATCACAAAGCCATTGCCCAGTCCGCCACCGAGCAAGCCGGCCTGAAACCCGGCGAACAGGCCTTGCGCCTGCTCCAGATGATCCAGCAGCACCGCGGCCTTTCCGCCGCCTTCATCGGCGGCAGCCAGCTGGCGGACCAGCGTGCCGCCAAACAGGCCGAAGTCGAGCGCGTGCTGACCGATATGGCCGGCCTGCTGCGGCGAGGGAAGTCCGCCAATATGTTCGGCCAGATTCGCGAGGATTGGAACAGTCTGGCGCATGACGTTTCCGCGCGCAGCATCACCACCCTGCAAAGCTACCAGCGCCACACTGCGCAATGCGAATTCATTCTGCTGTTCATCGAGCAGCTGGCCGATGAATACGGGCTCTCGCTCGATCCCGAACCGGACAGCTACTACCTGATGCGCGCCATCTACTTTGATCTGCCGCGCGCTGCCGAAGACCTGGGCGAGATGCGCGCCCGTGGTGCCGGCTATCTCGCCGCCGGCCATATCGATATCGAAGGCCGCGCCATCATGTACAGCCTGATCATGAAAGCACTGGCTTCGGGCGCGGCCGCTGAGCGCACCTTCGGCAAGGCGTATGCGGCCGGTCCTTCCCTGCGCAAGAACCTGGACGACGATGTCAGCACCGCCATCCAGATGGGTAAGGACGCCGCCGAGCTGGCGCGTACACGCATCGCCACCACCGACAAGCCCGATCTGCCGGCGCCGGAGTACCTCGCTTTCGCCACACGCGCCATCGACTCGCAGTTCGCCGCCGCGCACGAATCCATGCGCGATCTGCGCGCCAGCATCGATAAGCGCCTCGTCGCACAGCACTCCACGCGCTACCGCCTGGCCGCCAGCATCGCCCTGCTGGCAGCGCTGGCCGCCATTGCCGGGTGGACCATCAGTCATCATCTGATCAAGCAAATCGGCGGCGAGCCACGCGACGTCAGCAACGCCCTGACACACATCGCCAACGGCGACCTGACGCAGCGCATTTCATTGCATCGTAAGGACAGCGACAGCCTCACATTCGCACTGCATGCGATGGCTGAACGGCTGGCACAGACAGTTGGCGAAGTGCGCAAGGCAGCGGACGAATTGTCGGTGGCTGCCGCGCAAGCGAATGCCACGGCACAGGGCTTGAGCCAGAGTTCCAACGAGCAGGCATCGAGCGTGGAAGAAACCAGCGCATCGGTGGAAGAAATGACGGCCTCCATCGCGCAGAATTCCGACAACGCCCGCGTAACCGGCGACACGGCTACGCGCGTCGCGAACTATGCCGAAGATGGCGGCGAGGCGGTCGCGCAAACGCTGACCGCCATGCGCCGCATCGCGCGTGAGATCGTCATCATCGACRACATCGCCTATCAAACCAATCTGCTGGCACTCAACGCCGCCATTGAAGCAGCGCGCGCAGGAGAGCATGGCAAAGGCTTCGCCGTGGTGGCCGCCGAAGTGCGCAAGCTGGCCGAGCGCAGTCAGGTCGCCGCGCAGGAGATTGGCGAAGTGGCGCAGAACAGCGTGGCCGTGGCCGAGCGCGCCGGCTCCCTGTTGAAGGAAATTGTGCCGGGCATTCGCCGGACTGCCGATCTGGTACAGGAAATCAGCGCCGCTTCGCGCGAGCAAAGCGCTGGCGCCGGCCAGATCAGCCAGGCCATGAATGAACTGAGCCAGGCCACCCAGCGCAATGCCGCAGCGGCCGAAGAGCTGGCAGCAACCGCGGAAGAATTGAACAGCCAGTCCGAAATCCTGCTTGCCACAGTCGCGTTTTTTAAAGTGTGATGCGCTTGCGCTGTGTCATGAAGCCGTAATACATGCTGCCTATACTGGCCACATCTGCTGCACATGCAACCGATATGCACGGTGGCAGAAGTGGTGCGCCGGAGCCCATCCGGCGCACCCGATTCCGTGGTACATTCCCCCGCATGTTGAATTTCCTCTACCAGCTCCTGCTGACGCCATCCCACGCCCGCCTGCGCTATTGGAGCGCCATCGTATTGTTCCTGCTGATCGTGATCATCGGATCGATTCCAGGAGCGCGCGCGGAGGTCGGCGTGTGGGCCACTGGCCTGGTGCTGCATGGCTGCGCTTATGCAGGCCTGGCTTTCCTGATTTTTACCGGCTGCAGCGGCACGCCGGCGCAGCGCGCAGTAAAAGCCGTGCTGCATATTGCCGTAATGGGTGCGCTGGATGAATTCGTGCAGAGCTTCTGGACCTACCGCCACGCGGACATCCACGACTGGATGATCGATTGCACGGCCGCGCTGCTAACCTCCGGCTTCATGTGGCTGCTCTGGACCACGCGCCGGGTTCGGACCGCCTGAACCGGTCGCGAGATCCGTATCGCGCCGCATATCCAGCAGCTGTTCCGATCCTGACGAGCCCGTGTAAGGCCTGGCGAAATACATGGCGGTCGCGTGCGTCTACTTCCTTGCCGAGTGTTGCTTCCGTTAATTCGGAGATGACTGTCTCAGTCCTGCGTTCCTGCATGTCGGGCCCCAAAGATTTCTTGAAGGCCAATTATCTCTTGGCGTTTTGCCGACAGTTTGATGTGGATCAAAGGGCCTTCCGCGCGTGCGCCCTTCATTCGTCGAGCGTCCTACACTCTACTCTCCCGCAATGGAGGTAGAAATGAAGACGACAATGATGATTCTCTGCCTGGCGCTGGCAGCATGTGCCGAAACGGGCATGAACRGCGGCAGCAGCTACAACACGGCTGCTACCGCATCACCGGCGGACCAGTGGAATGGCGAAGTGGTCTTGATCGAACCGGCAACGGACATCAGCATGGCAGCCGGCGGCGCCAGCGGTGCAATGGCAGCAGGCTCGTCGGGCTCATCGCCGACCAAAGCCTATCGCGTCACACTGCGCAAGGATGACGGCACGACCGAGATCCATACCGTCAACGGCATGCCCAGCTATAAACCGGGCGACCGGGTGAGCTACCGCAACGGCCAGATTGCGCCGATGCAGTAAAGCTTAGTACAGCTGCTCGACTTCGTAGCCGCGCTGCTTCAACAGCGCAGGCACACCCTTGCTGCCGACCAGATGCAGCAGGCCGATGCCGACAAACGGCGTGCCGCCGCTGTCCATCATGGCGCCGATGTGGTCCGCCATCTCAGGGTTGCGTTTGCCCAGCAGCGTGCGGTCCATGAAGGTGGCGGACACCGAATCGCCCGTGGTCAGTTCATGTGCCAGTTCAGCGATGCGCGGTGCATCGGCCGTGCCCCAGGC
>NZ_JBFRDW010000518.1:0-4388 GCF_052113985.1 Pseudoduganella sp. RAF53_2
CCATGGGGTATATCGGTCAGCTCTGTTGAGATTCCCATGGGGTATATCGGTCAGCTCTGTTGAGATTCGAGACGTTGCAATTCCCGTCGCCTTGCAAGATGCTATGTCTCGTCAAGCGCAAGCAGAACGCGAAAAGCAGGCGCGTGTCATTCTCGGCTCTGCCGAGGCTGCTATTGCCGGCAAGTTTGTCGAGGCAGCTGACACCTATGCAGGGCATCCTGCAGCGTTGCAGCTGCGAGCGATGAATATTATTTACGAGACAACGAAAGAGCGCGGCGCCACAATCCTGATCCCAAGCACGATGATCGATAGCTTGAATCCGCCTGCGGCCACAGCAATCCCTGCAACTCACGATAAGGGAGGCGCAGGCCCAGAGGTCTCATGGAGCAAAGTGGCGGCCTGATTGACGACAGGAAATATCGTCAGTTAACTTCTACGGTGATTGGCTTTGTCCAGGATGCCTGCCGAAGATCGGCTATCCAGGTTCCTTGGAGTGCGATTAGCCTGTGCCATCTTGCAGCAGGCGCTGGCATCCAGCGCCCTTGTTTTCGATAAGAGAGCATAATGCATTCATCAAGAGAACTTCGTGCAGCGACGCCGCCCGTCAATTGGTCTAACACGAGTTCCCCGTCAATCTGGAGGTAACGTTATGCGAAAAAGTAGAGATCGACGGCAGAACAACGGACCTGCAGCCGATATTGAGCATGCTGTGCTGTTGATGCAGACGCATGGACAGTCCTACGCATCCCGGTACCTCAAGAATATGAAGGTTCCCGACGAGACCATCGCGCGCGTGCTATCGGTGAATCCTAGTGACCGTCGGAGTGTGCCACATTGCGCGGGACCACACAGCACCTGGTCCGAAGGGGCAAACGAAACGCAGGAGCGCTCTACTCGTCCGCTCAGTTACACGTTCCGCGGTAAAATTATGCACAACCGCTAACATCCAGCAGTGCCATGAGACAGCCCCGGCTGCCTCGTGGTTGACTTAACGGCCGGATGGCGCGCTCGCTTCCGAAGTAGACTTGATGTCCGTCGCGCTGCCGCGTTCCAGTATGCCCTTCGCAACCGTTACCTGCTCGGACCTTTCAGTGTGCACCGAAATCAGCACATTGCCATTGCGAACCTTGCCGTCATACAGCTTGGCTTCGTATTCCGGAATACCCATGCCCACCAGACCGCCAATCAAGCCGCCTGCTGCGCCGCCAACCGCAGCACCGCCCAGGGCGGCCATGATTGGGCCTGCAGCGATGAATGGGCCGATCCCCGGGATGGCCAGCGTACCGATACCGGCCAGCCAGCCAAGCACGGCGCCAGTGCCCATGCCGGCAATGCCACCGGTGGTCGCACCTTCGGGCAGTTTCGTGTTTTGTTCGTGGGCGAAATCGCGGGTCCCGCCTTTATCCGGAAACAAGACGGAAATTTCGTTGTTGGAGAAACCGGCCTCCTTCAAATTGGCAACGATGCTTTCTGCGTGAGTGTGGTCCTGCGCAATGCCATATACGGCTGTACTCATAATAGTTCTCCAATTGAGTTAGTTACTCTTGATATCGATTTTATTGTCCACGCTGGACACGCCGGAGACTGACTTTGCGAGCGCTTCCACTTTACGTTTCTCGTCATCGCTCTGCACTGGCCCCCGCAGGGTTACAACGCCGCCTTCCGCCAGAATTTTGATGTTGTGCGCCATCACGGACAGTGACTTGTCCCTAAAAATAGCGCGGCGCACCGTCGCCAACAGTTTGCGATCAGCTTTCGCGTTCGATTGCGCTTGCGGCGTCTGTGAGCGTTCGACCTTGTCGCGACTGTTCACTTTGGTATTGTCCGCTACAGGCGTTGGCTGCCCTTGCTGTGGGGCTTGCGAAACCGTTGCGATGGGCGCCGCTTGCGCGATAGACCCGCTGGAACCGAGCGCAGTGACCAAAACTGCGCGCAGTACTTTCTTCGACACTTGTTTCATATTCGCCTTTCGGAAATCGCTGATGCGGAGGTCCATCATGGCGAGCGTAGAGAGACACGTCTGTTATGCCAATAACGTCCAGAAATCTTGAAAGGAATTCGGCCAGTCGCCAAACAATGCTCAGCACACTGAGCATACAGGTGCTCAGTCTGGCTTTCCTTGTGTTGCTGCTCCATCCGAGCAAACGTCCAATAAGATTCGCAGGTCCCCAGTGCGCTTTCACATGCAGCCCCGCCTGCCAGCATACTTGCTCCGACAACGAGGTTGAATACTGTAGTGAGGCTGCGGTGCGCCGACGCCGACAATGGCGCATCAATAACCTGCCGTTGCGTGCATCCATTCAATGGCGCAGCCCCAGCCTGGCTCCTTTCGCGAGGACGAGCGCTGGCCCACATTCCGATTTGCGCTATGGTGCACGTCCACTTGGTGCCGAAAAATTTCAAACTAGCGAGGCATGCGTCTCCGATCACCTGCTGCAGAAAATGCCAAGCCGAATTCCCGCGTGTCGTGGAAAGGYCGGGCAAACACCGACGTGATTAAACCGGCCGGCAAGCCGATAGACCAGGCGGTACGATATCCGAAATCTTCGCCAAATGCGGCCCTGGCTGAGATAACAATGGACACCTTCTTTGCCGTCAACTCATCAATGCGCCGAATCACCATAGCCCGTTGCCCGTCAGCCCTGCGTTTTGAACGCTGCGCGATACGAGGCCCGCAAATGCGAGCGCTCCTTGCCACAAGCAGTTCTTTATCCAGCGGAACGTATCGGCAGTCTATAGACCGGCTATGTATCCCGTCCTGAACCGGACCTTGGACGATACTCTTTGCATCCGACACTACGCCGGATGACCAGGGTGTGGCGCACGCCTGCTGACTCGCACGGCAAGGCAAGGCAAGGCAACTGCACTCGCGGCCTCGGCCGCATACAGCGCCCGCCGCTGCGGACTAATGCAAATCAAGCCGGCCACTAATGGTCGATTAGCGCATCAGGCCGATGGCCAGATCAGCTGATCAACGGCACGTCATATTTTATGGGGAACTAACCGAAATCATGGCCGGAAAAGTGCCAATCAGAAGAACATGCCTCGCTGCACGGGCGCCGGCCGGCGCGTCTACTCAGCCCCTCCCCGGTGTGGACCTTCGCGCACGACCCGAATCGGAAGCACGCGTCAGTTCATCACGGTTTTTTTGGATCGAACGCCACGTCCAGCACCTCATCAATGTGTTGCATAGCGCACTCCAGTCCCAGCGTTTTGGCAGTGCTGGCCGTCCAGGCTGAGACGGACAGGCGATAGTGCGTCACTGGCTGTGCGCTGCCTCGTCCGATGCTGATATGACAGTTCCACCTCATATTGGGTTTGCCCATCGCTTCTTTGACCACAAGACACGTGATCGCATGATCGCGATACTGTAGCACTTCCATTCGCTTCCCCTTCAGTCTGACGCCGTTCGGACGCCCCGCCGTTGAGTGCCTTCACTGCTCAGCACTGGTGCCTGCCTGGTCAACCGGCTTTCGCGCAAATGGCCACTTGCTATGATCGGACGCTTCGGTCGATTTTCCCAAAGTGTTTGCGTCACTCAATGCTTCATCATCCTGACGGGCGCCATCATCTTCCCGATCAGGTTCCCCGTTTGCTTGCCGGCTCTCTTCGTGTACGGCCTGTCCCTGCTCGCTGCCCCCTTGCTGCCCCGATCGCACCGATTGTGCATTGCCTTCCTGTTGCGGATCTCCCTCCATACCTTCGGTTCCTTCGGTGCGGACGTGCATCACCTCATCTTCGACAGCATCTGCCGGCGCCGCTGCATCAGCGCTTTTCAAACGAGGGATGTCATTGCCATCGCTACTGCTTTGATTCGTTTCCATGATCTTGCTCCGTCTTGAGAGTGATACCCCTGTGTAGCGGGCTTAGCCATGGTATTAGAGTACCTGGCGCAGGTCGTAGGCGCACACCTCCCTACGGCGTAGGAGGCGCAGCCCCGAGGGTGACAACGGCGCCTTGTTTGCTACCGGTTGGTGACCGCTGTATCCAGGATAACTTTCGAATGACAGCTATAGAGCGCTAGGAATGTGGAACGGGCAGGCGCCCAAATGCCAGCCGCGCGCGAAAGCTGTGATGGTCCCACGCTGCCGCCCGCATTTAATCCGGCGCCTTCAACTGTGGGGCTTTCCCATCCACTGCGGGTCGGACTGCACGCAATGCTTGGCGAGAGGCGCAAGCGCGCCGGCGCCGGCCCCAATTCGGCGTTAGTGGGGTGTGCAGCGCTTATAGCTGCGCGAGAGCGCGCGACCTGATGCAAAAACTTGATAACAGCTGATCCGCTTGGATTACATGGACATTTCGGGGCCGAGAATTTGGTCGGTCTGATCCGCTTGGATTACATGGACATTTCGGGGCCGAGAATTTGGTCGGTCAATGGCCTTCAAGCC
>NZ_JBFRDW010000519.1:0-4380 GCF_052113985.1 Pseudoduganella sp. RAF53_2
ATGTGTGGGCCATCGGCGATGTGACCGGCGAGCCAATGCTGGCGCACCGCGCCATGGCGCAAGGCGAAATGGTCGCTGAAATCATCGGCGGCAAGCGGCGCCATTTCAGTCCGGCGGCCATTGCGGCGGTGTGCTTTACCGATCCGGAGGTGGTGGTGGTCGGCGCCACGCCGCAGCAGGCGCGCGCGCAGGGCATCGCTTGCATCGACGCCTTGTTCCCTTTCGCTGCCAATGGACGCGCGATGTCGCTTGAGTCGAAGGACGGATTCGTGCGCGTGGTGGCGCGCAGCGACAATCATTTAATTCTCGGCTGGCAGGCGGTCGGTAAGGCGGTGTCGGAGTTGTCCGCTGCGTTTGCGCAGTCCATTGAAATGGGCGCTACGTTGGAAGATGTGGCCGGGACGATCCATGCGCATCCGACCTTGGGCGAGGCGATTCAGGAGGCAGCGCTGCGCGCGCTGGGGCATGCGCTGCATATTTGATGCTATACTCCGCGTGTCGGAAAAGGCAGACTTGGTTTGGTAAGCCCAAGTCCTTTCGGTAACGAAAGCTCTGGTCTTTGGCCCTTGCATCAGATCCCCACGACGAATTTTTTGACGCCGCCTGGCGTCCAATAGTTCGTCCGTGTGAGCGCTGAACCTGGGAACGCTCCGGTCGAACATCGACATAGGAGCTAGACATGCATTCCCCTCACACTACCCATTTTCATGATGTCCTGATCGCAGGCGCCGGTCCCGTCGGCCTGTTTCTGGCTTGCGAATTGCGCCTGGCTGGCTGCTCTGTGCTTGTGCTGGAGCAGATGCAGGAGCCGCATACTCCGCTGAAGGATCTGCCGTTCGGGCTACGCGGCCTTACCGTGCCGACTATTGAAAGCCTTGACCGCCGTGATTTGCTTGCCCCGCTCGAAGAGCGCGCGTCCGGTCGCGGAGCGCCTTCGGCCGCACATTGGATGCGGCAAGCCAGGCGTCCTGCAGGCCACTTCGCAGGCATCCAGTTCTTCCACGATCAGATCGACAGTGCGCAGTGGCCATATCGCCTGCCTGGCCGGGTCAGCAATCTCGCTGCCGATATGGCGAGTATTGAGGCGGTGCTATCAGAGCGTGCAGAAACCCTGGGTGTCGAGATTCTGCGCGGTTGCGGCGTCGAGAATATTGCGCAATCGGCGAACGGCGTGACCGTCTTCGCAAGCGGCCAGGCATTCTGTGGGCAATGGCTGGTTGGCTGCGACGGTGGGCGAAGCACCGTGCGCAAGGCGGCGGGCATCGGCTTCACTGGCACAGATCCCGAGTTCACGGGATATTCAGTCCAGGTCAAGTTGGCAAATCCGGACGTGCTCAAGCCCGGCCGTCACTACACTGCGGCAGGAATGTACACCTATGCGGCGCCAGGCACGATCGGAATGGTCGATTTTGACGGCGGCGCTTTTCACCGCGGCGATCCGATCACGCGCGAGCACATCGAGACTGTGTTGCGCAAAGTCTCCGGCTCCGACGTGCGGGTCACCGATCTGGAACTTGTTACTACCTGGACCGATCGCGCTTTCCAGGCGACGGAATACAGGAAGGGCCGCGTGCTGCTGGGCGGCGATGCTGCCCATGTCCACTCTCCGTTGGGCGGGCAGGGGCTGAATCTGGGCCTTGCCGATGCGATGAATCTCGGTTGGAAGCTCGCTGCGACGATACGCGGCGACGCTCCCGCCGATCTGCTGGATAGCTATGCCCGCGAGCGGCAGCCAGAAGCTGCGCAGATTCTCGACTGGTCCCGCGCACAAGTGGCGTTGATGCGTCCAAGCCGGAGTTCACGCGCATTGGAAGCGATTGTTCGCGACCTTATTGAGACTCGCGACGGCGCAAGCTATTTCGCCAGGCGCGTATGGGGAGTCGGACTTCGTTATGACCTTGGCGATGCACATCCGCTTGTCGGCCGCAGCGCGCCGGACTTCGAATTGTTTGACGGAGCAAGACTCAATCACCACCTCCGCGCCGGATGCGGACTATTGCTCGACTTCGACGAAAGCAGTGGCTTAAAAGCGTTGGCTAAGCGCTGGGGAGGGCGCATTCGCTACCTCGCAAGCGACGCGAAGGACCGACTGGGCTTAAGCGCCTTGTTGATACGGCCCGACGGAATCGTGGCCTGGGCCACCGGCTCCGCTGGCGACGAGATTGATGTCGCCCGTAGCCTATTGAAGTGGTTTGGCGAGCCTTACGGTGAGACTGCCCATTTTAGAAATTCTGCCTCGTTTTGCTCTTAGACACTTTACATCGCGTATCAAATCAATTGCTGTGACGTGCGTTTATCTTGACCTCGTTCATGAGTAGTGTGCATTCGCCGCAGGAGAACAGTGTGTGCCAGACGCGTTTTACACTGCGAACACTGAAGCCTGCGGCATCTGAAACGCCAAGAAATGCACATTCGATCCGAGGAAACGCATCATGTTTAACAAGTTCAAACAGGCGGTCTGCGTGGCCCTTTTAGCCACGGCAGCATTCACTTGTGCCACCCCGGCTGTGGCTCAACCGATTCCTTATCCATCCTTCTTCAAGGCCGAAGAAATCAATGCGGATGGAGTAAAGCTGCATGTTCGTGTTGGGGGCAACGGCCCTGCGGTCGTGCTGATTCACGGCTTCGGCGATACCGGTGATATGTGGACGGCGCTGGCAGTCGCGCTGGCAAAGAACCACCGCGTCGTCGTACCGGATTTGCGCGGCATGGGCCTCTCATCAAAGCCTGAAGGCGGCTACGATAAGAAAACCCAAGCCGGCGACATCCGCGCCATTCTGGACAAACTGGGCATCGACAAAGCCGATATCGTGGGCCACGACATCGGCACCATGGTCGCCTACGCCTATGCCGCCCGCTACCCGGACAAAACCACGAAGCTGGCAGTGCTGGACGGTCCGGTGCCTGGCATCGCACCATGGCAGGATATCGTGCGCCTACCGGTGTTATGGCACTTCGATTTGGGCGGCAAGGATGCCGAGCGCCTGGTGAAGGGGCGCGAACGAATCTACCTGGACCGCTTCTGGAATGACTTTGCCGGCACGCCAAGCAAGATCGATGAAGGCACGCGTGCGCATTACGCGAAATTGTATTCCCGGCCTGGCGCGATGAAGGCTGCGTTCGCCCAATTCCAGTCCGTGCGCAAGGACGATCAGGACAACATCGAATACGCAAAGACCAAGCTGACCATGCCGGTGCTTGCGTTGGGCGCGGAAAAGTCCTTCGGCACCATGCAGGCTACTCAGATGCGCAACGCCGCAAGCAATGTGACTGAGGTCATCATACCCGGCTCCGGCCACTGGTTGATGGAAGAATCTCCGGAGGCTACCGTGAAGGCTGTGCAGTCCTTCCTGGATTCGAACTAACCCGCTGCAAAGCAGAAAGCCCACGACGAGTCGTAGGCTTTTTTATTTTCTGGTTCTCAAACTGGACTCCCAAGTGGACCACCGGATTAGCAGGGCGACGATCCCGCAGACCCATGGGAATCAAGTCGAAGCGACTTAATGATTTCGCGTTGACGTCAGAGGTCATTGCCTCACTGCTCGGTCTGGGGCTACTGTCTCGAAGCATCCCCTTGTCTGAGAAGTTATGAAAACTATGTCACAGCAATTGCTTATTCACGGTACAGTCATCTTTCTCATCAGTCTATTGATGGGATTTGCTATTCCGGCGTTATCGAGTGGCCGAATGGGCGTATCGGCACACGTCGCCGGAATTCAGAGCGGGCTCATGCTGTGGGCATTCGGCGCAATGTGGGGAAGAGTCGCACTTCCCGATGCCGTCAAAGCGACTACGCAATTCTTGGCGCTCGTTGGAGCGTATGGCATATTCCTGGCCCTTTTGCTTGCAGCAATCTGGGGTACCAGCAAAGCTACGCCAATCGCGGGCGCCGGACACAGCGCCACGCAAATTCGGGAGTGGACTGTCGCCATCATCCTGACCACTGGATCGTTGGCCGCCACCGCTGCGGCGGCATTGCTACTCTGCGGACTATATGCGTGGAGGGCATAACTATCAGGTGGCTGTTGCGGCTTGGTATGGTGTCGGCGATTGTTATTGCTGTAAGTGCCGAGAGTAGCTAGAAAGGATGATGAAAAATAGAAGACCGCTGCGGTCGACCAGCAGCCGACGAACGACTCAGTTACTTCAATAAAGGGTCTTAATGGCCGGAAAGTTACCAAAACGTAAAACACGCGTGGAAGTTGATCGGCTGGGCCGAACTCAGCTTCACTACGCGGCAGCCGATGCTAACCTGGCTTTGCTCAGCACTCTCGTGGCGCAGGGCGAACTCGTAAACGCGCAGGATGATTATGGTTGGATGCCTCTGCACTTCGCGGTACAAGCGAACTCAGTTGGTTGCACCATCGGTCTGTTAGAAGC
>NZ_JBFRDW010000520.1:0-6791 GCF_052113985.1 Pseudoduganella sp. RAF53_2
GACCAAAGTGTCGCTGGACAAGAACGGTAATCCGCAGTTCTCCGATTCCGGCGACAACCTGACGGCGGATACGCGCCGCGCCRCCGTCTTCGCGCAGGACGAGTGGGACATCACGCCGCAGTGGGGTGTCTACATGGGCGCGCGCTGGGAAGGCATCCGCACCAGCAGCGACCGCAGCGCAGGCAAAGTGAGCAACACCAGCAGCGTCTTCAGCCCGCTGCTGCACGCGGTCTATCGCATTCCGGGCTTCCAGAAAGACCAGCTGCGCGCCAGCCTGACGCGCAGCTACAAGTCGCCGAACGTGCAGGACCTGATTGCGCTGCCTTTCCTGTCGCGCCTGAACAGCGCCACGCGTCCGGACCGCATCGGTAATCCGGACCTGAAGCCGGAACTGGCAACGGGCCTGGACTTCGCCTACGAACACTACCTGGGCCGCAGCGGCATCGTCAGCATCGGCGGCTTCGTGCGCGACATCRACAACCTGATCCGCCGCGAACTGAGCCTGCAGCAGACGGACCTCGGCCAGCGCTGGGTGTCCACGCCGGGCAATATCGGCCACGCGCGCACCAAGGGCATCGAGCTGGAAGCCAAGTTCCAGCTGGCCGAGATCATGGGAGAGGGTGCGCCGAACCTCGACTTCCGCAGCAACTACAGCCGCTTCTGGTCGAGCGTGGATGGCATTCCCGGCCCGGRCAACCGCCTCGATCAGCAGCCCAAGCAGACCGCCAATCTGGGCATGGATTACCGCTTCAAGCCGATCCCGCTGACTCTGGGCGCCAGCTACAACTGGACCCCGGCGATCCGCGTGCAGACCAGCCTGACGCAGGTGGTGGAAACCAGCCGCAAGCGCGTGGTCGATATGTACGGCTTGTGGAAGTTCGACGGCCGCACCCAGCTGCGCGTTTCGGTCGCCAACCTGCTGGCCGACGACGCCACCGGCACCAACACGGTGGATGCCAACGGTTTGACGTCTTACGCCACCACGCTGAACCCGACCTATCGCCAGGTCACCATTCGCCTGGAAACAAAGTTTTAAGTGGACTAGACTGGCTGAACGTTTTGATAACGGGAGGTCATATGAATCCGAACAAGGCCTTGTGGGAGAAGGGTGATTTCACGCGCATTGCAGCCAGCATGCGCGAAAGCGGGCAGGCGCTGGTCGAGCAGCTCGGGATCAGGAAGACGGACCGCGTGCTGGATCTGGGCTGCGGCGATGGCACCACGGCTTTTCCAGCCGCGCAACTGGCGGCCCAGGTGCTGGGTGTGGACATTGCCAGCAACCTCGTTGCAGCCGGGAACAAGCGTGCCAGAGAGGCGGGCGCCACCAATCTCAGCTTCGAGGAAGGGGATGCCATCAATCTGCAAGGCTTGGCGGACAAGTCTTTCGATTTGAGCCTGAGCTGTTTCGGCGCGATGTTTGCGCCTGATCCTTTTGCCGTGGCCAAGGAAATGGTGCGTGTCACCAAACCGGGCGGCAAAGTCGTCATGGGTAACTGGATTCCCAACGATCCTACCCTGGTGGCCCAGATTCTGCGCACCAGCGCCGCCTACACGCCAGCGCCGCCGCAAGGCTTCATCAGCCCGATGACCTGGGGCGTCGAGGCCAATGTCACCGAGCGCTTCGGCGCTGCAGGTATCCCTCCCGAGCGCATTTCCTTCCTGCGCGACTCGTTCACCTTCCGCTATCCCGGCCCGCCCGCGGAGTTCCTGGATAACTTCCGGTTGTACTACGGCCCCACCATGAACGCCTTCGAAGCGGCCGCCAAAAACGGCAAGGAAGCCGAGTTGCAGCGCGATCTGGAGGCATTGTTCGTCGCGGAGAACCGCAGCGGACAGCCGGACCAGACGGTGATTCCGGCCACCTTCCTGAGAGTGACAGTCGCTGTCTAACGTTACGTTACGCATCAAGGGGTGTCATCCAGAAAAATCTGGTGTACGCTAGCGCACTGGCCCGGCCCCGCCCCCATAAGGCGGCAGGGGCGGCCAGAGACACTAAAACCAGATTCCAAAAGGACGCACCTCGTGAAACGACTCCTCCTGAGTACCCTGGCCCTGAGCCTTGCAGCTGCATTTGCCCACGCCGCCGAACCCATCTCCGGCATCGACACCCAATACATCGACAAGAGCGTGCGTCCGCAGGACGATTTCTACAGCTTCCTGAACGGTGAGTGGATGAAGACCACCGAGATCCCGGCCGACAAATCGCGCTGGGGTTCCTTCAACAAGCTGGCCGACGACACCAAGCCGCAGCTGCGCGGCATCATCGAAGAACTGCAGAAGCAGAAGGGTCTGAAGGGCGACGAGCAGAAGATCGCCGCGCTGTACGCCAGCTATATGAACGAAGCCGCATTGGAAAAGGCCGGCATCAAGCCGCTGTCCGGTGAACTGAGCCGCGTGCGCAGCATGAAGGATGTGAAGGCCCTGCCGGCGCTGATCGCCCACTTCAACCGCATGGGCGTGCCTGCGCCATACGGCGTGTATGTCGGCCAGGATGCGCGCAACTCCACCCAATACGCCGCCCACCTGAGCCAGAGCGGCCTGGGTCTGCCTGACCGCGACTACTACCTGAAGAAGGATGWCGCGAAGATGGCCGAGACGCTGGCCAAATACGAGCAGCACGTCGCCAAGGTGCTGGGCATGGCGGGCGAAAAGAACGCCGCCGAGAAAGCCAAGGCCATCGTCGCGCTGGAAACCCAGATGGCTGAAGCGCAGTGGACCCGCGTGCAGAACCGCGATCCGGTCAAGCGCTACAACAAGACCGATATCGCCAAGCTGAACGAGATGGCGCCGGGCTATGACTGGAAGGCCGCGCTGGGCGCCGCCGGTATCGCTTCCAAGACCGATACCGTGATCGTCAGCCAGCCGAGCTATCTGGAAGCCTTCGCCAAGCTGGCGAACAGCACGCCGATCGATACCTGGAAAGCCTACTTCACCTGGCAGCTGCTGCGTGACGCGTCGCCTTATCTGAGCAAGTCCTACTCCGACGCCAGCTTCGCCTTCTACGGCACCGTGCTGTCCGGCGTGACCGAGCAGGAGCCGCGCTGGAAACGTGGCGTGAACGTGACGGAAGAAGCGATCGGCGAAGGCCTGGGCAAGCTGTACGTGGCCAAATACTTCCCGGCCGAGCGCAAGGCGCGTATGGATGAACTGGTGAAGAACATTCTGGTCGCCTACAAGCAGAGCATCGACAGCATCGAATGGATGGGTGCCGAGACCAAGAAGCAGGCGCAGGAAAAGCTGTCCAAGTTCACGCCGAAGATCGGCTATCCAAACAAATGGCGCGACTACAGCAAGCTGCAGATGTCCGAGCGCGACCTGCTGGGCAATATGGAGCGTGCGGCGGAATTCGAATACAACCGCAACCTCGCCAAGCTGGGCCAGCCGATCGACAAGGATGAATGGGGCATGACRCCGCAGACCATCAATGCCTACTACCGTCCGACCGCCAACGAGATCGTGTTCCCGGCAGCCATCCTGCAGCCGCCGTTCTTCGATGCCAAGGCTGACGATGCGGTGAACTATGGCGCGATCGGCGCCGTGATCGGCCACGAGATCTCGCACGGCTTCGACGATTCCGGCTCGCAGTACGACGGCGACGGCAATCTGCGCGTGTGGTGGACCGACCAGGACCGCGCCAACTTCAAGGCCAAGGGCGATGCGATGATCAAGCAGTATTCGTCCTATGCACCGCTGCCCGGCTATAACGTGAACGGCGCCCTGACCCTGGGCGAAAACATCGCCGACAACTCCGGTCTGGCGATTGCCTACAAGGCGTACAAGATCTCCCTGGGCAGCAAGCCTGCGCCGGTGATCGACGGCCTGAGCGGCGACCAGCGCTTCTACATGGGCTTTGGCCAGGTATGGCGCAGCAAGACCCGCGACGCCGAGCAGATCAAGCGTATCAAGACCGACCCGCACTCGCCGGGCCAGTTCCGCGCCAACGGCACCGTGGTCAACCAGCCGGGCTTCTATGATGCCTTCGGCGTGAAGGAAGGCGACAAGATGTACGTCGCGCCTGAAAACCGCATCATCATTTGGTAAAAACCCACGGCGTAAAAGCAGGTGGCTGCCACGCTGTGGCAGCCACCAGGTCTTTGCCCCGGGTTTTTCAAAAAAGCCACGAACGACGTGGCTTTTTTTCATTGTTGCCTTAGTGGCATGTTAGAGTCGCGCGGTAAATCCTAAAACAACATCGGAGGGTTACTTTGAAACGCACCATTCTGAGCGCAATGCTCGTAAGCCTGTTTGCCGCCGGCAGCGCCATCGCAGCCGACAAGGCGCCGCTGAAGTCCGGTATCGACCTGCAGAACATGGACAAAGCCGTCCGGGCCCAGGACGACTTCTACAACCACCTGAACGGCCACTGGATGAAGACAGCCAAAGGCGGCAGCGCCGAAGCCAAAAAAGTGGGCGACTTCTTCGCCTCCGCCATGGACGAAGCACAGGCCGACAAACTGGGCATCGCCCCGCTGAGCGGCGAGCGCGCCAAGATCGCCGCCATCAGCGACAAGGCGCAGCTGGCCGCGCAATGGGCGCATATGTCGCGCATGGGCGTGACTTCGCCGTTCGACGTCAGCATCCACCAGGACAACAAGGACTCGACCCGCTACGTGGCCGACCTGGCGCAATCCGGCCTGTCCATGCCTGACCGCGACTACTACCTGAAAAAAGACGACGCGAAAATGGCCGACACCCTGGCCAAGTATGAAGCGCACGTCGCACGCATGATGACCCTGGCTGGCGAACAGAACGCCGCCGCCACCGCGAAAGCCATCGTGGCGCTGGAAACCCGCCTGGCGCAGATCCAGTGGACCAAGGTGGAACTGCGCGATCCGGTCAAGGCTTACAACAAGTACGAAATCGCCAAGCTGCAGGAACTGGCGCCGGGCTTCGACTGGAACACCTGGCTGACCGACGCCAACATCGCCGGCAAGACCAAGGACGTGATCGTGAGCCAGCCAAGCTATATGCAAGGCCTGGCGAAAGTGATCCAGGAAGTGCCGCTGCAGGACTGGAAGGCATACATGGACTACCAGCTGCTGCGCGCCTACGCGCCGGTGCTGTCGAAAGCCTTCGTGGACGAGCACTTCGCCTTCTACGGCACGGTGCTGACTGGCGCCACCGAAAATCGTCCGCGCTGGAAGCGTGCCGTGACCCTGACCCAGTCCGCACTGGGCGAGGCAGTCGGTAAGCTGTATGTCGAAAAATACTTCCCGCCTGAGCGCAAGGCGCGCATGGACGAGCTGGTAAAGAACCTGCTGCTGGCCTACAAGGAAAGCATCAACAAGCTGGATTGGATGAGCCCAGCGACCAAGAAGGAAGCGCAAGCCAAGCTGGCCAAGTTCACGCCGAAGATCGGCTATCCGGCGCACTGGCGCGACTACTCGACGCTGGACGTGAAGCGTGAAGACCTAGCGGGCAATGTGATGCGCTGGCACGACTTCGACCACCTGCGCGAAACCAATAAGCTGGGCAAGCCGATTGACCGCGACGAGTGGCTGATGACGCCGCAGGAAGTCAACGCTTACTACAACCCGGAGATGAACGAGATCGTGTTCCCGGCCGGTATCCTGCAGCCGCCTTACTTCGATATGAGCGCAGACGATGCGGTGAACTACGGTTCCATCGGCGCCGTGATCGGCCATGAAATCTCGCACGGCTTCGATGACCAGGGGTCGCAGTACGACGGCGACGGCAATCTGCGCAACTGGTGGACCGAGGAAGACAATAAGCGCTACAAGGAACGCACTCAGATTCTGGTGAAGCAGTACAGCGAGTTCGAAGCGCTGCCGGGCTATCACGTGAACGGCGAGCTGACCCTGGGCGAGAACATCGGCGACAACTCCGGCATGGCCATCGCGTACAAGGCGTACAAACTGTCCCTGAAGGGCAAGAAGGCGCCGGTGATCGGCGGCTACACGGGCGATCAGCGCTTCTACATGGGCTGGACCCAGGTATGGCGCGTGAAGTACCGCGACGCTGCCCTGATCGCACGCCTGAAGGCTGACCCGCACTCGCCAGGCCAGTTCCGCGCCAACGGCACTCTGCGCAACCAGCCGGCCTTCTACGATGCGTTCAAGGTGAAGCAGGGCGACAAGATGTACCTGTCGCCGAAAGAGCGCGCGATTATCTGGTAAAACCCAAGGCGTAACCCAGGTGGCTGCCACGATGTGGCAGCCACCAGCTTCACGCCGTTGGTTCTGACAAGCGAAAGAGACACCCAAAATGAAAAAACATCTGCTTAGCGCCCTCGCGCTGGCCCTGCTGTCGAGCGCCGCAATCGGCGCCGACAAGTCGGGCATTGACCTGCAATACATCGATTCCTCCGTGCGTGCACAGGACGACTTCTTCAAGCACCTGAACGGCAAGTGGCTGGCGACGGCCGAGATTCCGGGCGAGATGTCCAGCTGGGGCGTTTTCGAAAAACTGTTCGAAGATATCCAGCCGCAGCTGCGGGCCATCATTGAAAACGCCGCCACGAAAGGCGATACGGCCGACACCAAGCAAATCGGCGACTTCTACGCCAGCTTCATGGACGAAGCGAAACTGGAGCAGCTGGGCATGAGTCCGATCCAGTCCGAACTGGACCGCATCGCCGCACTGAAGGACAAGAAAGACCTGCCGGCCTTCCTCGCCCATGCCAACCTGCAGAACCGCAGCGTGCTGATCGACTTCGGCATCCATCAGGACAACAAGGACTCCACCAAATACGTCATCGACTTCAGCCAGAGTGGCCTGGGACTGCCGGACCGCGACTACTACCTGAAGAAGGATGACGSGAAGATGGCCGA
>NZ_JBFRDW010000521.1:0-4371 GCF_052113985.1 Pseudoduganella sp. RAF53_2
TGCCTATTCTGCGGCCTTTTCCTTGCTTGACAGCCCCTTCGGGCGCACGGATACTGCGGGACTTGCTCAATAGTTCACCATTCTAACGGCAAATTCATCCCGAACGAGCAATCCCCGACCGGGAAACCCACTACAGGAATGTTGCATATGGAAAAGAAAAATCGCCTGACCACTTATATTCTGGCCAGCCTTGTGTTGGGTATCATTGCTGGTTACGCGGCCAACGTCTCGCTGGAAGATCCGTCGGGATTTGCCGATAAGTTGTCCCTGCTCTCTACCGGCTTCCTGCGCCTGATCAAAATGATTATCGCGCCGCTGGTCTTCTCGACCCTTGTGGTCGGCATCGGCCGCATGGGCGATACCAGCGAAGTGGGCCGCATCGGCGCCAAGACGCTGGGCTGGTTCATCRTGGCGTCCGTGCTGTCGCTGACGCTGGGCCTGATCATGGTGAACCTGTTCCGTCCCGGCGATGAGCTGTTCAGCCATAACGCCGCGGCCACCGTCGCCAACGCCAGCGCCTCGCTGACCGACGCGGCGAAGGCTGTAGCGACTAATAAGAGTGGCCTGACGCCGAAGGAATTCGTCAATCACCTGATCCCGATCTCGATCTTCGACGCCATGGCCAAGAACGAGATCCTGCAGATTGTGGTGTTCTCCGTGTTCTTCGGCCTGGCTGCTGCTGCCGTCGGCAAAAAGGCCGAACCGCTGATCGAAGCGCTGGACGGTATGGCGCACATCATGCTCAAGGTCACCGGCTATGTGATGAAGTTCGCGCCGATCGCCGTATTTGCCGCCGTCGCCGGCACCATTGCCAAGAGCGGCCTGGGCGTACTGGCTACCTACGGCAAATTCATGGCCGAGTTCTACACCAGCATCGTGCTGCTGTGGGGCGTGCTGGTGGCCGCCGGCTTCATCTTCCTGGGACGCCGCGTGTTCAAGCTGCTGTCGGAAGTCAAAGAGCCAACCCTGCTGGCCTTCTCCACCGCTTCCAGCGAAGCGGCTTACCCGAAGACCCTGGAAGGCCTGGAGCGCTTTGGAGTGCGCAACCGCATCGCTTCCTTCGTGCTGCCGATCGGCTATTCCTTCAATCTGGACGGCTCGATGATGTACTGCACCTTCGCCACGCTGTTCATCGCACAGGCCTACGGCATTGAAATGTCGCTGGGCACGCAGATGACCATGATGCTGGTGCTGATGCTGACCTCCAAGGGCATGGCCGGTGTGCCGCGCGCATCCCTGGTGGTGATCGCCGCCACCCTGGGCCAGTTCAATATTCCCGAAGCAGGCCTGGTGCTGCTGCTGGGTATCGACCACTTCCTGGACATGGCCCGCTCCGCCACCAACGTCATCGGCAACTCCATCGCCACCGCCGTGGTGGCCAAGTGGGAAGGCGAACTTGCCAACCCGGACGCAGCCGAACCTGCCGCCCGCCGCGTCGTATAAGCGCCCCGCGCCGCAACACCAAGCCCCCGCCAGCCGGGGGCTTTTTAATTTGAACTCCCGCCCCTGCGCCAGGTCAAATCCCATAAGCCCTGCCCCGCCGACAATGTAGCTCTAGATCAGGAGCTCGCCATGGACGACATGCCACCACAAGATGATCCGCCGAGCCAGGGAGATCGGCTTACTCAGCTGGAGCAAAAAATGAGCGACTTGACCAATGAATTCCGCGCGCTTCGGCTGGAAGTGCAAATGGCTATCCAGACGGCCGTGCAGTCCGCAGTCGACAAATTGAATGCACGAATCGACGCGGCTGAGCGCAAACAGGATGAGCAATTTCACTGGATGATGACTTTGCTCGTGACAATTCTGGTCTGCGTAGCTGGGCTGGTCGCGGCTGTGGTGGGGCTGGCCGCGACCGTGTGGCGACATTAGCTGTTGCTGTTGCGCGCCAGCTGGTGGTAGAAGCGGATCATGTCGCCATAGTTTTTGACGGACATGCGCTCGTTGGTGCCGTGGAAGCGCGGCAGGTCCTCGGAGGTCGCGCGGACCGGGCCGAATTTCAGGATGTTGTCGCTTACCGCTTCGAAGTGGCGCGAGTCAGTCGCAGCGACCATCAAGCCCGGCGCCACCACCGCATCGGGAAACACCTCGCGCACGRTGCGGTTCACAATCCCATACGCAACACCATCCACGCTGGCCACATGCGAAGCCTCTGCGTTATAAGTCGTGGCATCGCTGATGCGGATCGCATCATTACCGATCACCTTGCGCATGTGGTCCTTCACGTCCGTCAGCGTATCTCCCGGCAGCAAACGGAAATTCACGGTGGCGCTGGCACTGCCCGGCAACACGTTATCCTTCACGCCCGCATTCACCATGGTCAGCGCCGTGGTCGTGCGCATCAGGGCATTGACGCTCGGCGTCTTCACCATCACGCGTTCCAGCACCGGCGAGAACAGCCAGAAGTTCGACAGTGCCACGCGATTGAAACCGCTCATCTCCGGCGCCAGGATCTCGAAGCTGGTCTGCGGCAACCCCTTCATGTGCACCGGCATCTGGTTCGCTTCCAGATCCGCCAGCGCCTTGCTCATCATGCCGATGGCCGTCTGCGGCGGCGGCATGGACGAATGTCCCGGTGCAGTGGACAGATCCAGCTTGTAGCTTGCGTAACCCTTCTCCGCCACACCGATCATCGCCGCCGGCACCTGCAGTCCCGGCACCACACCTTGCAGCACCAGCAGGCCTTCATCCAGCACATAATCCAGCTTCACGCCGCGCGACTTCATCAGCGCAGCAATCGCCACCGCACCGCGCGTGCCGCCCACTTCCTCGTCGGCGCCGAACGCCAGATAAATGGTGCGCTTGGGCTGATAGCCGCTGGCCACCAGCATCTCGATGGCCTCCATCTGCGCATACAGATTGCCTTTGTCGTCCCAGGCGCCGCGGCCCCAGACAAAGCCGTCCGCGACGACGCCGCTGAAAGGCTGCTGCGTCCAGTCCTTCTCCGTGCCCGGCGCAATCGGCACCACGTCCTGATGCGCCATCCACATCACGGGAGCGGCTTTGGGATCGCTGCCCTGCCAGGTGTAGAGCAGCGCATGGCTGCCCACATCCTCGCGCTTCAGGGCGGCATGCAGCCTGGGGAAGCTGGCCTGGAGGTGGGCGTGCAGCTTGTCGAATTCGGCGGCGTTGGCGTCCGCATCGGTGGCGTCTGAAATGGTGGTGAAGCGCAGTGATTCGGCCAGTCTTTGTGCTGCCGCGTTTTCATCGATCGCCAGCGCTGGTGCCGGTGCCACCTTCAGCTGACGCGATCCGCTCAGCGCCGTATTCACTCCTGCTGCTACTGCCAGCAGGCCAATGCCTGCAAGTGCTACTACGAGTACCCGCTTCACCGCCATCTAATTCCCCCGTTAGTTAGTCAATGCAGGCGATGCCTGCTCCTCATCCGTCCTCGCCTGCTGGCGTGCCCACATCTGGGCATACAGTCCATCACGTGCCAACAGTGATTGGTGCGTACCGCGTTCGACAATGCGTCCATGATCCAGCACGAGAATCTGCTGGGCGTCCGCAATCGTGGACAGGCGGTGCGCAATCACCATCGTCGTGCGGTTCTTCGCAATTTCCTTCAACTGCGCCTGAATCGCCTGCTCCGCCTTCGAATCCAGCGCCGACGTAGCCTCGTCAAAAATCAGGATGGCCGGATTCTTCAGCAGCGTGCGGGCAATCGCCACGCGCTGCTTCTCGCCACCGGACAGCTTCAGCCCGCGCTCACCCACCATGGTGCCATAACCATCCGGCAGGCTGGCAACAAAGTCGTGGATGGATGCAGCCCGCGCTGCGGCAATGATTTCGTCCTTGGTCGCGCCGGGGCGGCCGTAGGCGATGTTGAATTCGATCGTGTCATTGAACAGCACGGTATCCTGCGGCACGATGCCGATTGCGTGGCGCAGCGAGTCTTGCGTGACCTGGCGCAGATCCTGGCCGTCGATCGTGATGGCGCCCGAGTTGACTTCGTAGAAGCGGTACAGCAGGCGTGACAGCGTGGACTTGCCGGAACCGCTGTGGCCTACCACCGCAGTCGTGGTGCCGGCCGGGATGGTGAAGTCCACATCGAACAGGATCTGGCGCTTGGGATCGTAATTGAATTCCACGTGCGAGAAATGCACTTGCGCGCCGCCGCTGGTGAGCAATGGCCGCGCACCTGGCGCATCGTCCACCTCGCGGTTTTCGTCCAGCAGCGAGAACAGGCGCTCCATGTCGGCCAGACTTTGCTTGATCTCGCGGTAGATCACGCCGAGGAAATTCAACGGGATATACAGCTGAATCATGAAGGAATTCACCAGCACCAGGTCGCCGAGCGTCATCTTGCCGTCGATGACGCCCTGGGTTGCGCGCCACAGGATCAGCGTGACTGCCAGCGCGATAATCAGC
>NZ_JBFRDW010000522.1:0-8395 GCF_052113985.1 Pseudoduganella sp. RAF53_2
CAAGGCAAAGGAGCCGAATTACTACTCGGACCTGGTGCGGCCTAAAGCTGCCGCCATCGGCCCGCAGATCCAGGGCACCTTCGCGCGCGCCTACAAGGCCGGTGTGAAGATTGCCTTTGGCACGGATGCCGGCGTATTCCCGCACGGCGAGAACGCGAAGGAATTTGCTTACATGGTCGAAGGCGGCATGCCTGCGGTGGAAGCGATCCGCGCTGCGACGCTGAACGCGGCCAACCTGCTGGGCCAGTCCAGCCGTCTTGGCTCGCTGGAGCCGGGCTTCGCGGCCGATATCGTTGCCGTCAACGGCGATCCGCTGCAGGATATCAGCCTGCTGCAGAATGTCCGCTTCGTGATGAAGGAAGGCGTGATCTACAAGCAGTAAAGGGTTGCGCGAAACGCGATGACGTCGTATCTTGTTGGAAACTTAACGGGGACGGCATGGCGGAAGCACGACAGGATGTGGATTGCGATATGTTGGTTGTTGGCGGCGGCATCAACGGCGCAGGCATTGCGCGTGATGCCGCTGGCCGCGGCCTTTACGTGGTCCTGTGCGAAAAAGACGACCTGGCAGCGCACACATCCTCCGCCTCCACCAAGCTGATTCACGGCGGTTTGCGTTATCTCGAGTATTACGAATTTGGCCTGGTGCGCAAGGCGCTGGGCGAGCGTGAAGTGCTGCTGCGCTCCGCGCCGCACATCATGTGGCCGCTGCGCTTCGTGATGCCGCACAATAGCGGCCAGCGCCCGGCGGTGCTGATCCGCGCGGGACTCTTCCTCTACGATATGCTGGCCAAGCGCGAGCTGCTGCCTGGCTCGCGCGGCATCAACCTGCGCTGCCATCCGGCAGGGCGTCCGCTCAAGCCGGAGTTCGCGCGCGGCTTTGAATATTCCGACGGCTGGGTCGATGACGCGCGCCTGGTGGTGCTGAATGCGATGGATGCCGATTCCAAAGGCGCTTGCGTGCTGACGCGTACCAGTTGCACGGCGCTGGAACGCGGCCCGCAATTCTGGACCGCCACGCTGCGCAAAGCCGACGGCACCGAGAAGCGCATCACCGCGCGCTACGTGGTCAATGCGGCCGGCGCGTGGACGCCGTCTTTTGCCGAAGCGGCGCTGAGCAAGGCGCAGCCGGGCCAGCTGCGGCTGGTGAAGGGCAGCCATATTGTGGTGCGCCGCATCTTCGAGCATGACAACGCTTACATTTTCCAGAACAAGGATGGCCGCATCGTTTTCGCCATTCCTTACGAACGCGATTTCACACTGATCGGCACCACGGACATCGATTACAAGGGCGATCCGGGCAAGGTGGCGATTGAAGAAAGCGAAATCACTTATCTATGCAAGCTGGCCAGCGATTATTTCCGCGAGCCGGTCAAGCCTGCCGATGTGGTCTGGACCTATGCCGGCGTGCGCCCGCTGATCGAAGACGAAGCAAGGGACGCCAAGGCCGTCACGCGCGACTACCGTTTCGAGATTGAGACTGCCGGCGGTGCGCCGATGCTGAGCGTCTTCGGCGGCAAGATCACCACCTTCCGCCGCCTGGCGGAAGAAGCCGTAGACCATATCTGCAAAGCGCTCGGCAACCCGCAGCGCGGCTGGACGGRGAACGCCTGCCTGCCCGGCGGTGATTTGTTCGGCGCCGTGCCGCAGAACCGCAGCGTGCTGGAGTTCTGCCAATGGACGGCGGCCCTGCAGGTGAAGTACACCTGGCTGCCGCCGGAATTGATTCGCCGCTACGCCCGCGCCTACGGCACGCGCACCCATACACTGCTCGATGGCCGCGCATCGCTGGCGGATATGGGAGAAGAAATTCTGCCGAACCTGTATGCGGCCGAAGTGGACTACCTGCGCAGCAAGGAGTGGGCGGTGACGGCGGCGGACATCCTGTGGCGCCGCTCCAAACTTGGCCTGCACCTGCCCGCCGGGGCCGAAGCCCGCCTCGACACCTGGCTCGCCGCAAATTAAATGGGGACGCAACACATTTAAATCGCAAATGTGTCGCGTCCCCATTTAAAAAGAAAGGGCCCTTGCGGGCCCATTTTTTTACTTCACGCCGTGCATCAGCTTTTGGATGAGCGGTGCCAGCAGGAACAGCAGCACGCCGCCGCCGATCAGAATCCAGAAGCCCTGGGTGTAGCCGGTCAGCGCGGATTGCACCGACATGCCGTGCTCGCCCGACATCAGCGAAGCCACGATACCGGACAGGTTGTTGCCGATGCCGGTCGACAGGAACCAGCCGCCCATGCCCATGCCCACCAGGCGGGTCGGCGCTAGCTTGGTCACCATCGACAGGCCGATCGGGGACAGGCACAGTTCACCGATAGACTGGATCACGTAGACCATGAACAGAGTCCAGAAAGGAATCTTGTTGTGGTCGTCGACCAGCTGGGTCAGCGCGTACATCAGCAGGCCGAATGCCAGGCCGTTGCCGATCAGGCCCAGTGCGAACTTGCGTGGGATCGAAGGATTCTTGCCGCGCTTGCCCATGAAGACCCAGATCGCTGCAATCACTGGTGCGAACACGATGATGGCGATGGAGTTCACGGACTGGAACCAGGCGGTCGGGAAGTCGAAGCTGCCCAGCTGGCGGTTGACGATGTTATCGGCCAGGAAGGTGAAGGAGCTGCCTGCCTGTTCGAAGAAGCACCAGAACATGATGTTGAAGGCGAAGATCACCATCATGGCGATGGTCTTGTCACGAGCGACCTTGCCGTTGCGGATGCCTTCCACCACCAGCATCACGGCCAGGATGATGAACAGTATCGACAGCACGCCTTGCAGGGCTTCTGCGCCAACTGCCAGCAGCGAGTACACGACTGGAACAACAGCCAGCGCGCCGATGGCGACCCACACCATGCGCATTGGGTTCTGTGCTTCAGGCGCTGGTGCACCGATGCCTTTCAGGGCGCGGCGGCCGATGGAGAACCACACGAGGCTGATCAGCATGCCCACGCCGGCGGACATGAACACCACCTTGTATGCTGGCGTGTCGCCGGTGCCGAAGACTTTCTGCGCCAGCAGCTGGGTAACGATAGGGGCCAGGAAGCCGCCGACGTTAATGCCCATGTAGAAGATGGTGAAGCCGGAGTCGCGGCGGGTATCGCCCAGCGAGTACAGCTTGCCGACCATGGTCGAAATATTCGGTTTGAACAGACCGTTACCCACGATGATCGTGGCCAAGCCGAACTTGAAGATGTTCGGGTCCGGGTAGGAGATCATGAACAGGCCGGCCGACATGAAGATCGCGCCGATGATGATGGAGCGCTGGTAGCCGAGGACCCGGTCGGCCACGTAGCCGCCGAACAGGGCGCCCGCATACACCAGGGCCAGATAGGAACCGTAGGTCAGATTGGCGTTGGCCTGGCCGGCCGCGTCGCCGCCGAAGAACTGCGCAACGATGTATAGCACCAGTGCCCAGCGAATGCCGTAAAACGCGAAGCGTTCCCAGAATTCGGACATGAACAGCATCCAGAGCGGAGCAGGGTGGCCCATGATCTGCTTGAATTCAGGGATTGGCGCTTCAGTGGTAGCTTGGGTAGGACCGCTCATGCGGACTTCTCCTGGTCGAAAAAAAGCCGCATTTTAAAGCACCGCAAGCATTTAAAGGGTAAATTCGCGTGCCGCAGTGCAGCAATGTGGTATGTTTGCCAAGCTTGTGTCTGTGAGACCAAACGTTATGAGCGTATATTGGGGGTGCAGGCCGAATAAAGATCAGAAAAAGGAAAGTCGTATCATGGAACACAACGTTGTCGATACTCTCATTGCCCCTGAAGGAAAACTCGAAGTCCTGTCCAAGGCAGAAGTGGGCCAGTTGCTGGATTCCGGGAAGGGCGGCCTTTATAACATGTTCCGCAACTGCGCCCTGGCGGTGCTGAATTGCGGCAGTACGATCGACGATGGAAAGGAACTGCTGGACCGCTACAAGTCGTTTGACATCAACATCCTGCAGCGCGAGCGCGGTATCAAGCTCGAAATCAAAGGCGCGCCGGCCATCGCATTCGTGGACGGCAAAATGATCAAGGGTATTCACGAGCACTTGTTCGCGGTGCTGCGCGATATTGTCTTCGTCAGCAATGAGGTGACGGGCAATCCTAAATTCGATTTGTCGCGCACCGAGGGCATCACGGACGCGGTTTTCCATATTCTGCGCAATGCGAATGTGCTGAAGCCTGCGACCAATCCGAATATGGTGGTGTGCTGGGGCGGACATTCGATCAACCGCGCGGAATATAACTACTCGAAGGAAGTGGGTTATCAGTTTGGCCTGCGCGGCCTGGATATCTGCACCGGCTGCGGCCCGGGTGCGATGAAAGGCCCGATGAAAGGCGCCACCATCGGCCACGCCAAGCAGCGCTTTACCGGGGCCACGGCATTTGCGTGTTCCCGGGCGGCGCCGGCACGGCCGAAGAAATCCTGTACATCCTGGGCATCCTGCTGCATCCGGATAATGCGGACATTCCATTCCCGCTGATCTTCACCGGTCCTGAAACGGCACGCGACTACTTCGTGCAGATCAATGAGTTCATCGGCCTGACGCTCGGCCCTGAGGCGCAAAGCCGCTACAAGATCATCGTCGATGATCCTGAGCTGGTGGCGCGCGAGATGCAGGAAGGGATCAAGCAGGTGCGCGAGTTCCGCAAGTCGCGCAGCGACGCTTATTACTTCAATTGGGCGTTGAGGATCGACGAAGAGTTCCAGCGTCCATTCGCGCCGACGCACGAAAACATGCGCAATCTGAGCCTGCACAAGCAGCAGCCGGTGCACGTGCTGGCGGCCAACCTGCGGCGCGCGTTTTCGGGTGTGGTGGCGGGCAATGTGAAGGAAGAGGGCATTCGCACCATCGAGAAATATGGCCACTTCGAGATTCACGGCGACAAGGAAATCATGGGGCCGATGGACGCGCTGCTGGCTTCCTTCGTTGCCCAGAGCCGCATGAAACTCGCCGGCAAGGCCTACACGCCTTGCTACCGCGTGATCCAGTAACGCCTCATTTGCGATAAAAAAAGCCGCCGGGCGCTGGGCCGGGCGGCTTTCGTAGGGCGGATCATCGATCCGCCGATCATGAGAAGCTGATTAGTCCTCTTTGCGCATGTGCGGGAACAGCAGCACGTCGCGGATGTTCGGCGAATCGGTCAGCAGCATCATCAGGCGGTCAATGCCGATGCCGCAGCCGCCGGCTGGCGGCATGCCGTATTCCAGCGCGCGGATGTAGTCGGCGTCATAGAACATGGCTTCGTCGTCGCCGGCTTCCTTGGCTTCAACCTGGGCCAGGAAGCGGGCTGCCTGGTCTTCTGCGTCGTTCAGCTCGGAGAAGCCGTTGGCGATTTCGCGGCCGACCATGAACAGTTCGAAGCGCTCGGTGATGCCTTCGCGGGTGTCCGARGCRCGYGCCAGCGGCGASACTTCAACCGGGTAGTCGATGATGAAGGTCGGCTCCCACAGCTGTGCTTCCGCAGTTTCTTCGAACAGCGCCAGTTGCAGCGCACCCAGGCCCGAGTGAGCGTGCGGCTTCACGCCAAACTTCAGCAGTTCGGCCTTGATGAACTCCATATCGTTCAGCTGCACTTCGGTGTAGTGCGGAGCGTACTTATTGATGGCGCCGACGATGGTCAGGCGATGGAATGGCTTGGACAGGTCCAGCTCACGGCCACCATAGTTAAGCACCGCAGTGCCCTTCGCATCAATCGCAGCCTGGCGGATCACGGACTCGGTGAAGTTCATGATCCATTCGTAGTCGGTGTAGGCCGCGTAGAACTCCATCATGGTGAATTCCGGATTGTGACGGACCGACACGCCTTCGTTACGGRAGTTGCGGTTGATCTCGAACACGCGGTCGAAGCCGCCCACGACCAGGCGCTTCAGGTACAGCTCAGGCGCGATACGCATGAACATCTGCATGTCCAGTGCATTGTGGTGGGTGATGAAAGGCTTGGCCGCAGCGCCGCCCGGGATCGGGTGCAGCATCGGGGTTTCCACTTCCATGAAGTCGTTCTTTTCCATGAAACGGCGGATCGAGGAAATTGCCGCGGTACGCGCCTTGAAGGTGCGGCGGGTTTCTTCGTTCATGATCAGGTCCACGTAGCGCTGGCGGTACTTGGTTTCCTGGTCGGCCAGGCCGTGGAATTTGTCCGGCAGTGGACGCAGCGACTTGGTGATCAGACGCAGGTCGGACACTTTGATGGTCAGTTCGTCAGTCTTGGTCTTGAACAGCGTGCCGGTGACGCCCAGGATATCGCCCAGGTCATAGTGGTGCAGCGCTTCCATCGCCGCTTCGCCGGTCAGGTCCAGCGTTGCGTAGATCTGGATGCGGCCATCGGCCTTCGGGCCGGAGGAATCCATCAGGGTGGCGAATGCAGCCTTCTTACCTGCTTCGCGTTTCAGCATCATGCGGCCAGCCAGCACTACGGTCACCGGCGCGGCTTCCAGGTCCTCGCGGGATTTGCTGCCGTACTGCTGCTGCAGATCGGCCGCCTTGTGCTGCGGACGGAAGTCGTTAGGGAAGGCGACGCCTTTTTCGCGGAGCGCGGCCAGCTTGACGCGGCGTTCGGCGATGATCTTGTTGTCGTCCTGGCCTGGTGCCTGGTCTGGGACTTGGTTTTCCGTAGTCATGATGTGATTAAGTTTTGATAGATTTATTTATTGGGCCGAGTTTTGCGCACCGAGGGCAAACAGCTCGTCGATATTCAGTTCGCTGAAGTCGCGCGCAACGCAAATCACGTTGTCGAAATCCTTGAACGCTTCAGCAGGCAAAGTGGTTGTCAGCACCACGCAGCGCATGCCCGCGCGGCGTGCTGCTTCCACGCCCAGCGGCGCGTCTTCGAACACGATGCAGTTCTCCGGTGTGGTGCCGCAGCGTTCGGCCGCCTTCAGGAACACGTCAGGGTTCGGCTTGCCGCGTGCGACATCGGCCGCGCCCACCACCGCATCGAAGTGGCGGCGCAGATCCAGGCCGTCCAGCGTGAACACGATGTTGGCAGGCGGCGCAGCAGTCGCCACGGCCAGCTTCACGCCCTGTTCCTGGGCTTCTTCGATCAGCTGGTCGAAACCGGCCACCGTTTCCAGGTGCGGCGCGTACAGCTCGCGGTACAGAGCTTCCTTCTCGGCGTCGAGCAGGGCGCTTTCTTCTTTCGACAGGTGCTCGCCCATGTCGTGGGCCATGATTTCGTGGCCCTGGCGGCCGGCCGTCGCGCGGAAGAATTCATCCGGGTCGATGGCGTGGCCGCGTTGCTCGAAAAAGGCCACCCACGATTTGGTGTGGAAGGCCATATTATCGACAATGGTACCGTCCATGTCGAAGATGAAAGCGCGGTGCGTCATCAGATGCCCTGCTTCAGGGAGGCGGAGATGAAATCATCCAGGTCGCCATCCAGCACGTTCTTGGTATTGCCGGTTTCGAAGCCGGTGCGCAGGTCCTTGATGCGGGACTGGTCCAGAACGTAGGAGCGGATCTGATGGCCCCAGCCCACGTCGGTCTTGGAGTCTTCCAGTTTCTGCTGCTCGCTCATGCGCTTGCGCAGTTCCAGTTCGAACAGCTTCGCCTTCAGCATGTCCATCGCTTCGGCCTTGTTGCGGTGCTGCGAGCGGTCGTTCTGGCACTGCACCACAATGCCGGACGGGCCGTGCGTGATACGCACTGCGGAGTCGGTCTTGTTGATGTGCTGGCCACCGGCGCCCGAGGCGCGGTAAGTGTCGATACGCAGGTCGGCCGGGTTGATTTCGATCTCGATCGAGTCATCCACTTCCGGGTAGACGAACAGGGATACGAAGGAGGTGTGACGGCCGCCGGCCGAGTCGAACGGCGACTTGCGCACCAGGCGGTGCACGCCGGTTTCAGTGCGCAGGTGGCCATAGGCGTATTCGCCTTCCACTTTCAGGGTGGCGGTCTTGATGCCGGCAACCTCGCCCTCGGAYTCTTCSATCACCTCGRCCTTGAAGCCCTTGCGTTCGCAATASYGCAGGTACTGGCGCAGCAGCATGGAGGCCCAGTCSYGSGCTTCSGTGCCACCGGCGCCGGCCTGGATGTCGATGAAGCAGTTGTTCGGGTCCATCGGATTGCTGAACATCCGGCGGAATTCCATCTGCTCGATGACCTTCTGGATTTCGGCGGTGTCCGCGATCACGGCTTCCAGCGTGTCGTCGTCGCCTTCTTCCTTGCCCATCTCGAACAGCTCATTCATGTCGCGCAGGTCGCTCTCCGCCTTTTGCAGGGTGAGGACTACGCCTTCGAGGGATTTCTTTTCGCGGCCCATGTCCTGGGCCTTTTTCGGGTCATTCCAGACCGCAGGGTCTTCGAGTTCGCCGTTCAGTTGTTCGAGTTTCTCTGACTTGCGATCGAAGTCAAAGATACCTCCGAAGTTCGGCTTCGCGGGTGGTTAAATCCGCAAGCAGGGAGGAC
>NZ_JBFRDW010000523.1:0-4355 GCF_052113985.1 Pseudoduganella sp. RAF53_2
ATAACGAGGTGTGGTGGGGCAAACGGGTGCGCGAGCATTCGTGGCAGTTTCCGCAAGGTGGCATTAAATACGGCGAAACGCCTGAGCAGGCGATGTACAGGGAGTTGGAAGAAGAAATAGGTTTACGTCCGGAGCACGTCAAGATTATCGGCCGCACGCGCGACTGGCTGCGTTATGAAGTGCCGGATCACTTCATCAAGCGGGAAATCCGCGGCCATTATCGTGGCCAGAAGCAGATCTGGTTCCTGTTGCGAATGTGCGCGCGCGATAATGAAATCAATCTGCGCTTGACCGACCACCCGGAATTCGATGCCTGGYGCTGGCATGAATACTGGGTACCGCTGGATGTAGTCATTGAGTTCAAACGTGAAGTTTACCAGCGCGCCTTGCAGGAGTTATCCAGGTTCCTCACCTGGCCTGCGCATGGGGACCGCCGGCATGCCTCGCGTTACCTGCGCCAGCCTCACGGCCAGCGCAACGGCTCCCCGCAGCAGCGGGACAAGCCGCAGCAGCCGGTGATTGCGCCCCCGGCGGAGCCAATCAGTTGTGCGGCTCCCCAACTGGCGGAGAAGGACTAAGCGAAAACGCAGCCCCCCGGGCTGCGTTTTTTTTAAGCGCGTATAATGGCGGCCATGTTTACGCCGTCCTCCAATGACGTTCGCCGTTTCTTCTGCGAAGTCTTCCGCAAGCACCACGCCAAAGAAATCCTCACCCCGCTGGAAGCCATGGCGCTGGACTGGGTTTTGCAGCATCCCGAATATGACGACACGCTAAAGGATGCCGAAGAAGCCGTCGCCCGCGATTACTCGGTCGAAGGCGGACAGGCCAATCCGTTTTTGCATTTGTCCATGCACCTGTCGATCGCAGAACAAATCTCGATCGACCAGCCGCGCGGTATCCGCGCCGCCTACGAAGCGCTGGCGCGCAAGCTCGACTCGACTCACGAAGCCCATCACCAGATCATGGAGTGCCTGGGCGAGATGATCTGGGACTCCCAGCGCCGCGGCGTTCCGCCGGACGGCGAAGCTTACGTGGAAGCCGTCAAGCGCCGTCTCTGATACCGATCAACGCCGCACGCGCCGTGCGCCAGGTTGACCATGCCGATGTCAGCCCGATTGCGATCATCGTCAGAACTGCAATCATTGTTTGCGCCTTCTCAGCACGCCCGCAATCATCAACTGGATCGCCCCCGCAAAAGCCGCGATGACCAGCTCGCCGCTCGCGGCTAGCGCCAGATCGCCAATCGCCGCGATTGCTGTCAGCAGCCAGTAGGCGCGCTTCTGCGCGAACCAGCCACTGACGGCGAGCGCCGCCAGCAGCAGCATCGTCACAAGCCAAAACGGCGCGTCGTAGCCAAGCTCCGATCGCATCAGCAAAGGAATGCCGAGCGCGCCCATGAACGCTGCATTTTGCATCTTCTCCATGCCGGGTCTGATCGCGCCGGGCGCGCGCATAAAATGCCGGGCCAGCTCCGCGCCAAATGTGTGGACGAGCGCCACGATCATGATCGATATCGCCATGGCTAGATTTCGTCGATATAGCGGTACGCCATGRGCGCGCCCATTACTGCGGCAAAACTCAAGGAAACAAGCACCGGCTCGGACTCGGTCATAAAGGGCAGAATGAGCCCCGGCACGGCGCCGGCAATTCCGCCCATCAGTCCTAAGGCGCAGGCCTTGTACCAATTGTCCGGCCGCCCCATGTGATGCCAGGCCAAAGTGCCAGCAACAACCGAGATCAGAAGGGCTGCGCCCATCGTCAATGCGGTAACTTGCTTGTCCATGCTCGACGCTCCATTAAATAGCAAACCACTACAACGACAATCCCGGCAATCAATGCCAGTGCCGCCACCTCCCACACCGCCAGCTTTTGTTCTACCGGCACCGCGGACAGCAGCCAGCCCAGCGCTGGATAAGCAAAACCATAAGCAGCGCGCACCTTGAAAAGGCGGCAAATCAGCATGTGGAATATTGCGCAGACGAAGCCTGCGCTCCAGGCGAACGTGCGATAGTTCATCAGGCCGGATTGCAATTCCAGCTGTGCCTGCCGCGGAAAGGTCTGCATCACAATGAACAGCAGCAATCCAAACAACGCGCCGAACACCACAATTCCCCTGCCCTGCTCGCGCGTCAGCGACCGGAATCTGATGAGGAAATAGCCCAACGCCGAAAATGCCAGCAATGCGCAAATTGCGCTGATAATCCGGTATGTGGTCATGCGCTTGGTAAGGAGCAGTTGAGCCAGAACTCAATGTTCCATGAAAAGTGGGAAACGCCATCCGGCTCGAATTCGTCCAGCTGTAAGGCGTAAGCCCAGAACATACTGCCGGCCGCAATGCCCCGCCGGCGTGCGGCCGCATTGATCATCGCCTCTGAGTAATATTTCTTCTTGCCGAAATGCTGGGCAAGGTCATTGCCGACTTTTCCGGCGAGTTCCAGCTTTTCTTCGATTGAGAACGGATGAGTCATCAGGCCTCCAGTTCCGGATATACTAGCAATAGTTTCCATGGGGAAAACTATCGCATTCCCACTGTTGACTTTTGACAACACGCGCACTGTGAAAAACTCAGCCAAAGCCGCGTCATCGCTCCTGCTCTCCCTGCTGGCGGGCTGCTCCAATAATTGGACCGCGGCCATGCAGCTGACACTTGATGCCGGCAGCGCCAGGCAGCCGCTCACGGTCAGGCTGCAAGTAGCCTCGGTGACGAGTTCACCGGGCTGCTGGACGGAGACTGTCTGGAAGTGCGAATCCGGCAAAGTTCGAAGTTGAACAACCGGATTTCGATCACGGTTCTTGAGCCCAAAGGGCAGACCTTGGGCAGCGCGAGCACCAATGATCTGGCCAACCGCGCATTCGACATCCCGCTCGCTGGGACGGGGACCGTGACCGTCCAACCCGGCGCGAAGTGCCGCTAAGCCTGCAATGGACGCAAAAAAGCCCGCACTCGGCGGGCTTTTCTAAGGCAGATCGAAGAACGATCAGCGGTGGGTCACCAGCGAACCTGGCAGCGAGTGCAGGTAGGCGGCGATGTCCTTGATGTCCTGGTTGGTCAGCGGCTTGACCTGGCCGGTCATGATCGCGTTCGAACGGCCGTTGGCGCCGTCGCCGCGCTTGTAGGCGGTCAGGGCATGCTGGATGTAGTCCTGGTGCTGGCCAGCCAGCTTAGGATAGGACGGATCGATCGGGCTGTTGAAATCCTTACCGTGGCAGGCGGCGCAGCTGTACTTTTCAGTCAGGGCCTTGCCGGCGTCGATATTGCCACCAGCCATGGCGCTGAACGACACTGCGGAGCAGAACAGAGCGGTAATCAGTTTTTTCATGGTCAGGGCCTTATTTCTGCTGGGAGTAGTAAGCGGCGATGTCGGCGATGTCCTGGTCGGACAGGCTCACAGCGATACCCTTCATGGATGGGTGCTTACGCTCGCCCTTCTGATAGCCCTTCAGAGCGTTTTCAATGTACTTGGCATTCTGACCGCCAATCTTCGGCACTTGGAACACTTCCGGGAAAGTCGCTTTGTAGCCACCTTGAATGCCGTGGCATCCAATACACATTTCGATCTTGGCTGGAGCAGCTTTCGGGTCCCCAACGATGTCCGCGGCTGCGGCTGCGTGGGCAACGCCTGCGAGCACGAGAAGTGCGAAGATTTTTTTCATAGTTTGGCTTTAAATCAGTTGTAATCGGATACGCCTTGCTCAAAAACCTAGGCTTTTACGCCCTAACCTGCGATTCTACTTCACAAATTAGCCACCCGTCCATATTGCATGTCAAGGATACATTTTCCGCGTTGGCGCCTTCCGGAAAATCGCCGAACAACTGGGCAGCGGCAATCTCCGGCACATTAGACGCAGCCCTCGAAGAGGCCAAGGCCCTCGCCCACCGCTTACTGGGAGATCTGTAGAATATGGCTATCACTGACTTATTTACCAGGGAAGCCATCCATGCAAGCACCCCAGCGTTTCGAGGGTTCGGACAATTATGTCGCCACCAATGACCTGAAACTGGCGGTGAATGCCGCCCTGACCTTGCAGCGTCCCCTGCTGATCAAGGGCGAACCGGGCACCGGCAAGACCATGCTGGCCGAGGAAGTCGCGGCCGCGCTGAACATGCCGTTAATGCAGTGGCATATCAAATCGACCACAAAGGCCCAGCAAGGCCTGTATGAATATGATGCGGTGTCCCGCCTGCGCGATTCCCAGCTGGGCGACGAGCGCGTGCGCGACATCCACAACTACATCGTCAAGGGCGTACTGTGGCAGGCCTTCACCTCGCCCGAGCCGGTGGTGCTGCTGATCGACGAGATCGACAAGGCTGACATCGAATTCCCCAACGACCTGCTGCGCGAGCTGGATCGCAT
>NZ_JBFRDW010000524.1:0-4340 GCF_052113985.1 Pseudoduganella sp. RAF53_2
GGGCAAAGCCTGCTGCTGGCGGGCGCCATCATTTCCATTGCCTTGAATCCGCTGGTGTTTGCCGCCACCGGCCCGCTGGAGCGCTGGCTGGGACGCGACCGCGGCCTGGCCTCGAAATTCGACCGCGGCACCGACCCGCTGGCCGAGCTGCCGATGTCGACCGAGCATTCAAAGCTGTCCGGCCAGGTGGTGCTGGTGGGCTACGGCCGTGTGGGTCGCCGCATCGCGGCATCGCTGGCCGCGCAGGGCATCGACTATGTGGTGGCGGAGCAGAACCGCGAGATCGTCGACAAGCTGCGCCAGGAAGGCGTGGCCGCCGTGGCAGGCAATGCGGGCGAAGCGGCGGTGCTGATCCAGGCCCACATCGCCCGCGCGCGCATGCTCGTGATCGCGACGCCGGATACCTTCCACGTGCGCAGCATGGTCGAAGTGGCGCGGGCGCTCAATCCGGACATCCGCATCGTCGTGCGCACGCACAGCGATGAGGAGGCGGAACTGCTGCGCCGCGAGCATGCGGGCAAGGTGTTTATCGGCGAGGAAGAGCTGGCCAATGGCATGGCCGAGGATATTCTTGCGGAGTACCGCACGCGGAGAGCGGCGGGTCAATGACCCGCCCTACGCCCCGCATCGATCCGTCGATTCTTCCGCCGCGTAGGGCGGATCATTGATCCGCCGTCTTACAGCCGCGCGGCCAGCTCCGCGCCTTCGCGGATTGCGCGTTTGGCATCCAGCTCGGCCGCCAATGCGGCGCCGCCGATCTTGTGGAAGCGCGTAGCGCCAGCCGCTGCGCCTTCTTCAGGCATCAACTCCGTCAAGCTCTCCTGCCCTGCGCAGATGACAACGTTATCCACCGCCAGCAAGCGCTCCTCTTCGCCGACGGTGATATGCAAGCCGTGATCGTCAATGCGCTTGTACTGCACGCCCGGAATCATCACCACCCCATTCCGCGCCAGCACAGCGCGATGCACCCAGCCTGACGTCTTGCCCAGGCCCGCGCCCAGCTTGGAGGTCTTGCGCTGCAGCAGATAAAGCTGCCGCACCGGTTCGCCCGCCTGCGGCGGCACCAGTCCACCGCCCGTATTGGCGTGCAGATCGACGCCCCACTCCTTGGTCCAATGCTCAACGGCCAGCGGCAGCGCATGCGCCGGATCATGCAGCAGGAACTCGCCCATGTCGAAACCGATACCGCCCGCCCCAATGATCGCAACCCGCTTGCCTACAGGCTTCCTGTCGCGCAGCACATCGAGATAGGACAGCACCTTCGGATGTTCGATGCCATCAATCTTCGGCTTGCGCACGCGAATACCGGTAGCCACCACCACATCGTCATACCCCGCCGCCAGCAGCTCATCGCGCGTGACGCGGTGATTCAATTTCACCTTCACGCCCGTCAATTCAAGCTTGCGGCCAAAGTAGCGGATGGTTTCGGCAAACTCCTCCTTGCCCGGAATCTGCATCGCGATATTGAACTGGCCGCCGATGCGGTCGCTGCCTTCGTACAGCGTGACGTCGTGTCCGCACTCCGCCGCCACCGCAGCAGCGGACAGGCCCGCCGGCCCGGCGCCGACCACCGCCACCTTGCGCGGCTGCGCAGCGCGGCGGTACACCAGCTCCGTCTCGTGGCAAGCGCGCGGATTCACCAGGCAGGTCGCGCGCTGGTTCTTGAAGGTGTGATCCAGACAGGCCTGGTTGCAGCCGATGCAGGTATTGATTTCGTCCACGCGGCCCTCGGCCGACTTGCGCACAAACTCCGCATCGGCCAGAAACGGCCGCGCCATCGACACCATATCCGCATCGCCGCGGCGCAGGATATCCTCCGCCTCCGCCGGCATATTGATGCGGTTCGACGCCACCACCGGAATCGTCACTTCGCGGCGCAGGCGGCCCGCCACTTCAGCAAAAGCTGCACGCGGCACCGACGTCACGATGGTCGGCACACGCGCCTCGTGCCAGCCGATGCCCGTGTTCAGGATCGTGGCGCCTGCCTGCTGCAGGGCCTTGGCGACGGTGACCACCTCATCCCAGGTATTCCCGCCATCCACCAGATCCAACAGTGAATGCCGGTACATGACAATAAAGTTCAATCCCACCGCTTCGCGCACGCGGCGCACGRTTTCCACGGAAAGGCGCATGCGGTTTTCGATACTTCCGCCCCAGCGGTCGGTACGCAGATTGGTGCGCGCGCACAGAAACTGGTTCAGCAGATAACCTTCGCTGCCCATGATCTCGATACCATTATAGCCAGCCTTCTGCGCCAGTTTGGCCGCGCGCGCATAGGCGAGGATGGTCGACTCGATGCCCGCTTCGCTCAGAGCCTTGGGTTTGAAGGGCGAAATCGGCGACTTCACTTCCGAGGCCGACACGCAGAACGGCTGATAGCCATAGCGGCCCGCGTGCAGGATCTGCATCAGGATCTTGCCGCCCTCTTCGTGCACCGCCTTGGTGAGCTTGCGGTGATTGAACACGTCGCCCGCGAAGTTCATGGTCCCGCCAAAGGGCAGAAGCCAGCCCTGGCGATTGGGCGAGATACCGCCAGTGACGATCAGGCCGACACCGCCGCGGGCGCGCTCTTTGTAGAAAGCGGCCAACTTATCGTAGTTGTAGAAGCGATCCTCTAAACCGGTGTGCATGGAGCCCATGATCACGCGGTTGCGCAGAGTGGTGAAGCCTAAATCGAGAGGGGCCAGCAGGTGCGGGAAGCTTGTCGTGGTATTCATATTCTTGTCATTATCGTTCTGTACGCTGGCTAACACTGGGGGCGTATCGCGCTTGTATTCTGCCACCAGTTCTTTTACGCTGGAAGCATGAAGCGACTGTTACTGTTTTTGATGATTGGTTTTATCGCGCCTGCTCCAGGAATGGCGCAAGCCTCGCGCATCGACGTCCCCAAGCTGGAGGTTTCAGTCAATCGCGTGAGCGTGGACGCGCTTCATATGTACGAAGTCAACGCCAGCGGCACCGTGCAGGCGCCGCTGCCGACCGTGTGGAAGGTGCTGACTTCCTACGACCGCATGGAAGAATTCGTGCCGGATATGGCGTCCTGCCACGTGCTCTCGCGGAATGGCAATGAAGTCATCATCGAGCAGTTCGGAACGGCGCGCTTTCTGTTCATGTCCCGCTCCATCCACCTGATCGTGCGCGCCACCGAGCAGCCGATGCAGTCCATCGATATCGCCCTGATCTCGGGCGATATGAAACACTACGAAGCACGCTGGGAACTGGTGCCGGTGCCTGAAACGGGCGGCACGCGGGTGCTGTACACGGGAAGGCTGGTGCCAAACTTCTACGTGCCGGGGATCCTCGGCACCAATATCATCCGCGGCGATATCGAGCGCATGATGGGCGCCGTGCTGGCCCACGTGGACAAGCAGAACACCCTTCTCAAGCAATCGGCGGGACTGCGCGTCCCCACCCTGCAAACTCCTTAAACCATCTGCTGGTCGCGGTCGCGCACTTCGGCAAAGGCTTCCAGGCTGCCGATGCGGATCATGACAGGATTCATGCTGGACTGGTGCTGCATGGCGCGCCAGGCGAACTGCCATTCCTTTTCCATTGCTTCGTCGCGGCTCTTGGTGAAGGCCGAACCCAGCGCGGCGCGCGTGCCGTATTCAATGGCGCCGTCGATGCCGGCCCAGTTAGGCAGGGTGCGCTGCACGGCGCGGTGCACGCGCTCACCGAATTCCTCGGTGTTGTGGATCACCAGGCAGGAGTCCGCACCGAACAGGTCGAACAAATCGCTCTTCCAGACTTTGGAGAAGCTCAGGGTCAGGAAGCTGCCGACGGGACGCAGCACGAACTGGCCTTCTTTCAGGGCTTGTTCCAGTTCGGCGCGGGGACCGTAGCGGTGCAGGGTTGGGGGGCGTTGATAGTCGTGCATCTTAGTCCGGGTGTCGTTGTACGTGGCGAACATGGCGGTGAGAGCGCATGAAGCCCGAAGCGATGAAGATCTCGCGCAGCAGGAAGCCGAAACTGCCGATCAGGCAGAAAACTGCACCGACGAACATGCCCGCAATGTATTTGTCCAGGGTGGCGCTGGTGGTATCGCCAATGAACAGCAGGGCAACGATCAGGCAGACAAACAGGCCGCAAGCGGTCGAGAGCGAAATCGCAATATTGATCAGATGAGAACGGCGATACAGGATGTCCAGCTCGTTCAGGTAATTATCGTTATACGCCACATCGAGGCGCTCTTCCAACACTCGTGAACGGTCAATGATGCGTGCCAGCCGGTTGAGCAGCACCAGCAGCTTGGTACATACGGCAGACAGCAGGAAGACAGGGGCAATCGCAAGCTGAATGATATGGCCAATGTCGCCAAGCTGGATGTTCATGAAGTGCAT
>NZ_JBFRDW010000525.1:0-4337 GCF_052113985.1 Pseudoduganella sp. RAF53_2
GGACAGGTAGTAGGTATTATCGAAGTGGCAGACGGCGCGCGTCGCAACAGGGCCGGACAGGTCGGCCGAATAGCCAGCACGCAGCGTCATGTCAAGCTTGGCGCCAACGATACGGCCGTCGTCGTCATAGCCCACTTCGTATTCGTAGAAGAAGCAGTGGCGCTTGCCGGTTACCATCATGTCGTCATCGCGGTCGGCGCGCAGCTTGACCGGACGGCCGCTCTTCACTGCGGCAATCGCAGCGGCTGCAGCCCACAACGCCGATTGCGATTCCTTGCCGCYGAAACCACCACCCATGCGGCGGCATTCGACCTGCACATGATGCGAATGCAGCCCCAGCGCGTGCGCGACAACGTGCTGCATCTCGCTCGGATGCTGTGTGGAGCACTGCACCAGCATGCCCTTGTTTTCTTTCGGGATGGCGTAAGCGATCTGGCCTTCCAGGTAGAACTGTTCCTGGCCGCCGACAAAAAGCTGGCCCTGCACCTTGCGCGGCGCGCGCTGGAAGGCAGCTTCGCAATCGCCACGTTGCAAATGCATCGGCGGCAGAACGTAAGAACCGGCAGCCTTGGCCTGCTGCGGCGTCAGGATGACGGGCAGATCTTCGTAATCGACTTTCGCACGGCGCGCTGCGCGGCGGGCGTTGGTGTGACTGTCCGCCACCACGATGAAGATCGGCTGGCCGATGTAGAACACTTCGCCGTCAGCCAGGATGGGATCGTCGTGAATGATCGGACCGCAGTCATTGGTGCCCGGGATATCGGCCACCGTGTAGACCGCCTTCACGCCCGGCGACGAACGCACGGCATCGAGGCTCAATCCGGTAATGCGGGCGTGTGCTTTCGACGACAGGCCCAGCGCAGCATGCAGCGTGCCTTGCACTTCCGGGATATCGTCCGTGTAGGTGGCCTGCCCCAGCACGTGCAGCTCGGCCGATTCGTGCTTGCGTGGGATGCCGACGCCGCTCCAGGCGGCGGCCTTCAGTTCGGGAGTGACGGGATGATTCATGGTCTTTCCTTTCACGCGCCGGCGGCGAAAGCATTCACGTCCTGCGCGGACAATGGCGCTTCGCTGCGCGTCTCAAGCCAGAAGCGGCGCAGCAGATTCTGCGCCGTCTTCATGCGGTACTCGCTGCTGGCGCGCATATCGCTCAAGGGAGCATAGTCCTGCGCCAGCATCGCCATCGCTTCCTTCATCGCCGCCTCATCCCACACGCGGCCTTGCAGCAGCGCTTCCGTGCGCGCAGCGCGCTTCGGTGTGGCCGCCATGCCGCCAAAAGCGATGCGCAGCTCGGCAATCACGCCGTCTTCGATGCGGAAGGCGAAGGCGGCGCACACCGCGGAGATATCCTGGTCGAAACGCTTGGCCAGCTTATAAGTGCGGAACTGCACATCCGCGCGCGGCAGCGGCACGCGCACAGCTTGCACGAATTCGTCCGCCTGCAGATCCTTCTTCATGTAATCGAGATAGAAGGCTTCCAGCGGCAGCACGCGTTCACCTGCTGCGCCGCACAGTACGACCTCGGAACCCAGTGCGATCAGCCACGGCATGGAGTCGCCGATCGGCGAACCGTTGGCCACATTGCCGCCCAGGGTTCCGGCGTTACGAATCGGCAGCGAAGCAAAGCGCTGGCGCAGTTCGCCCAGCTCGGATGGATAGTGCTCGCACAGGGCGTTGTAAGCATCTTCCAGCGACACCCCGGAACCGATTTCCAGCTTGCCTTCGCTCACGCGCATTGCCTTCAACGCATCGACATGGCCGAGATAAATGATGTCCGCGATCTCGCGCATCTGTTTGGTGATCCACAGTCCCACGTCGGTGGAACCTGCCAGCAGCACGGCGGCCGGATTGGCAGCGCGCAGCTGGATCAGTTCATCGAGCGTGCGCGGCGCCAGGAAAGTCTGGCCATGCGCGTTGTACACCGCCAGCTGATCGCGCTTCAGCGCTTCCAGCTGCGCCACCAGCTGCGCGCGGTCGAACGCCACTTTCGGCAGCTCCATCATGCGCCGGGCCGCGTCGATGATGGGCCGGTAACCCGTGCAGCGGCACAAATTACCGGACAGGCAGTCGTCAATCTCCTTGCGTTCGGGCTTCCGACCCTCCTGCTTGAGGTACATGCCCCACATGGACATGGCGAAGCCCGGCGTGCAGAAACCGCATTGCGAACCGTGGCATTCCACCAGCGCCTGCTGCACAGGATGCAGCGCGCCGTCCTGCTGTTGCAGGTCTTCCACAGTGAACAGGGCTTTTCCGTCCAGGGTTGGCGTCAACTGGATGCAGGAATTCACGGCCTTCAGTTCAAGCTGGCCGTTGGCATTCAGGCCGCCCAGCACGACGGTGCAGGCGCCGCAGTCGCCCTCGGCGCAGCCTTCCTTGGTGCCGGTACAGTGCAAGTCCTCGCGCAGATGCTGCAGGACAGTCTGCGTCGGGGCGGCGTCATGCACTTCGTGCACGCTTCCGCGGTAATAAAAACGGATCGGTTCTGACATCTCGGCCTCGCAATAGTCCCAGATTGCAAGATTAGCACCGCACCCCACCGCCCCTATAAGAATTTACTGATTTTGAATATCAGCGATTTCGCATATACGGATGGTGCTGGTGCCAGTGCTCCGCAATATCGATGCGGCGGGTGATCCATACGCTTTCGTGGCCCTGAACATAGTCGAGGAAGCGGGCCAGCGCCGCCGCGCGCGCCGGACGTCCGACCAGGCGGCAGTGCAGACCGATCGACAGCATTTTCGGCTGGTTCAGGCCATTCGGGTCCCCTTCCTTATAGAGTACGTCGAAAGCGTCCTTCAGGTAGTCGAAAAATTGCGTGCCGCTATTGAAGCCTTGCATTGCAGCAAAGCGCATATCATTGGTATCGAGGGTGTAGGGCACGATCAGCTGCGGCGTGACGGCTGGCTTGCCGCCTGCGTCCGTGTGCGCAACTTCCTGCCAAAATGGCAGATCGTCGCCGTAATAGTCGGCATCGTAGCGGAAACCGCCATGCTCCACGACCAGCCGCCGGGTGTTCGGCGAGTCGCGGCCGGTGTACCAGCCCAGAGGTGCGCTGCCGGTCAGCTCCTTGATGATCCCAACCGCTTCCTTCATGTGGGCGCGCTCGGTGGCCTCGTCCATATTCTGGTAGCTGATCCATTTCAGGCCGTGGCAGGCGATTTCATGGCCCAGTTCCTGGAACGCGGCCACCGCTTCGGGGTTGCGCTGCAAGGCCGTCGACACGCCGAAAATCGTCAGCGGCAGCTTGCGCTCCTCGAACATGCGCAGCAAACGCCACAGGCCGGCGCGCGAGCCGTATTCATAAATCGACTCCATACTCATGTGGCGATTGGTGAACGCCGCTGCGCCGATGATCTCGGACAGGAAGGTCTCGGAGGCCGCATCGCCATGCAGCACATTATTCTCGCCGCCTTCCTCGTAATTCAGTACGAACTGCAGCGCCACGCGGGCTTTATCGGGCCAGTTCGGATGGGGAGTGGTGCGGCCGTAGCCGATCATGTCGCGCGGATAGCTCATGGTGAAGTCAGGGTGATTGGTATATCTTCCATCTTATATTGCCGGGTTGGCATCGGTATATGATTTACGGAATACGCAAATCAGCCCGCACATATAAGGATAATCATGGGAAAACTGACCACGCACGTACTCGATACCGCCAACGGCCGTCCGGCCTCCGGCGTGCGCATCGCCCTGTACGCCATCGCGCCGGACGGCTCACGTTCGCAATTAAAGGAAGAAACCACCAATGGGGACGGACGCTGCGGCGCACCGCTGCTGGAAGGCGCCGAGATGAAGCCGGGCCGTTATGAGCTGGTGTTTGAAGCCGGCGATTATTTCGCGGAGCACGGCGTGACGCTGCCGACGCCGCGCTTCATCGATCATGTGACGATCGCCTTCGGCATCGCGGACGGCGACCAGAACTACCACGTGCCGCTGGTGGTGTCGCCCTGGTCCTACTCCACTTATCGCGGCAGCTGATCGCCTTTGCCGTACACCTGAATCAAGCGCGCCAGCAGGTACAGGCGCGGTGCGATGCTGTCGATTTCGGCGTATTCATCGGCCGTGTGGATGCCGCCACCGACAATACCCAGGCCATCCAGCGTGGGCACACCGGCCGCGAAGATCAGGCTCGCATCGGCCGCGCCACCGCTGCTCTCAAGCGTCAGCTTGCGGCCCAGCTCCGCGTAGATATCCGCCGCCTGCTGCGCCAGCGCATCGGTGACCGGGCTTGGCGGCATTGGCGGGAAGCCGCGCACCAGATGGGCCTCGACCCGCGTTTCCGGGATCATCTTATTAGCCGACAGGCGCGCCAGATCATGCTCGACGCGGTCGAACTC
>NZ_JBFRDW010000526.1:0-4336 GCF_052113985.1 Pseudoduganella sp. RAF53_2
GTCCCGGCTTGAAGTAGCCCACATAGATCTTATTGAAATCGCCCCACTTGCTCATATCCGCCATCATGACCGTGCACTTGACGACATCGTCCATGGAGAGATTCATGCCCTTCAACACGGCGGCGATATTGTCCATCGCCTTGCGCGACTGGGCTTCGAAGCCGCCGGGCACAAGTCCCTTGTCGTCCGTGCCCATCTGGCCGGACAAATGGATGTAATCGCCGGCCCGCACCGCCAGCGTGAACGGGCGCGTTGGCGGATTGCCCTCGTTGTAATACTCCAGCGGCGCCGCGCCCGCGACGCCTGGCAGTGCGAGCGCCATGGCGCCGAGCATCTTCTTGTAGTGCCTGCGTTTCATATTGTCTCCTCCAGTCGCGGTCGATTATAGGCAAGCTTGCATCGAATGAGTAAACAATTTGTTGAAGCAAGCCTTCCTGTTAGAATTCTTAAACATTTTGTTGAATCCAATGAAAACAAAAATCCAGATCGAACGCGAAGCCGTCATTAGTGCCCTGCACCAGGTTGTGCCCATGCTGGCCGCGATGGCCGGGCCGCATCTTGAGGTGGTGCTGCATGACGTCAGCCGCCCTGCCAACTCGGTGATCGCCATCGCCAACGGCCACATCTCGGGCCGCGGAATCGGCAGCTCTGTGCTGGAAGGTCCGCGCGAAGACCGCGGCTTTGCAGCAGCCACGCGCGTGGTGTCGTCCGAGGGGGCGGTACACAGCATTGTGGACGACTACGAGACCGTGACGGCATCGGGGCGCAAACTGAAATCGGCTTCCGCGATCTTCCGCGACGCCGACGGCATGCCCTTCGCTACGTTATGCCTGAACGCGGACATGTCAGCGTTTCAGGCCACCCACGCCTGGCTGACACAAATGCTGGCGCCATTGCAGCAAGCCGTCGCGGTGCCCTCGGCACCAGCTACGCCGCCAGGCGCGCAGCAACTGGATACGCTGATGCATGAAATTATCGGCAACGCCGTGCCGCCGGGAGAAATGAAGCGCGAGCAGAAGATCCAGGCCGTGCGCGAAATGCAGCGGCGCGGCCTGTTCATCGTCAAAGGCGGCGTGCAGCGCGCAGCAGTTGCGCTTCAAGTTTCGCGCTTCACGATCTACAACTACATGGAAGAACTTCGCCAGCGCGAGGAACGGCGTTAACTGCCGTTCAGACGCGCACCCTCTCTCTGGCCTCAAGGACACTGCGGAACGCTTCGGTGCTCTTCAAGACATCTTCCGTCCCCAGCTCATAACGCATTCCGTATTGCCGTTCCAGCCTGGCCAGCTTCTCTTTTACCAGGCCTCGCACTTCGGCCGCCGAACGCACCGCACGATGGCGCGCTTCGAGTATCAACTCCAGACGCTGCTCGACACCCGCGCCGAGGATGAAGTAGCGCAACAGACCCTCGCCAAGCAGGCCTCTGAACTTTTCGCTTTTGGCCAAATCCCACAGCCGGTCCGCAACTTCCTTGTCGGCATTGGCGCCGTTCATGGCGGCCAACAGGGCCTCGCGGTGGGATGCATGCAGCGCCTCCCAAAGCCTGATGTCCGCGCGGCAAAGATACTGATGCGCTGTATCGCCAAGCGCCTGCACGGGACCTACGAAGCGCTCAAAGGTCAACAAGCTGGCGTGGTCGGCGACAAGCCAGTGCCTGAACCAGTCCGGAAAACGCTGTTCGACATCGAGCGCTTGAAGGATCTYGACGCCGAGGTTCTCGCGCAAACCCAGTGCAATCGAAACTGCCCGATACACAATCGCCCGGTCGTAAGCATCCAGCGCTGCCCTGCGGCTCTGTTTCATATCATCGGCAGCAGAGAGGACTTGTTCACTTAACTTCCGGTTACCGACATGCCCCCAGTAATGTGCGCAGCGCAGAATGAACATGCTTTCACTCGCCCATACCGGTTCTCGCACAGTGCCGTCCATGCCTGCGCCGGCTGCATAAATGCTGAGGCCTGACGTCAGGCGAAGCTGGTTTTCCTCTACCCATGCGACCAAGTCCTGCCGGTTCACCCGCAAAACGCGGTTCTCGATGTGATCGACGCAAAACAATTTATACCAATGACTGAGCGGGTCGCTGTCTTTACCAAGCCGTTCATACAATTCAATCAGGCAGTTAATGCCCAGTTCAAGATCATCGCGCGAGCCATAGTATTTGTGCGCTACCAGCTTGCTGACGCAACGATGCGCCCGTGCACTGTCACGCACAAGTAAATCGACAAGGCGCAGCTCGTCTAAACAGATATCGACATACCCTGCGTCGTAGAGATATTGCTGAATGCTGACGTCCCGATCTAGCAGCTCGAAGAAAGGCTTAAGGCTAGCCGGGCGGGAAATGAGACAGCCCAACAGCAGCTTGAATGCATCACGGCCGAAGCTGATCACCAATTCGCCGAGCCTTGCGCCAAACGGCGTCAGATCACACTGTGCCAGATAATGCGCAGCAAAGTATTCATGGAAGGTCGGATGCGCAAACTCGATTCCCTGCTCGGCATTCAGAGGATCAGTGCTCGCCCTCACGAAAGGGAGCTCTTTAAGCTGATCGACAAAGTTTTCCTCCTCCAGCAACTCCTGGTCGATGCGTCCAATCGTTTTTCCAGCGCGCGTCAGGCTCTCAAAGCACAGGCGCTCAAATCGTTCGCGCCATGCGAGATCCTGCAATACAGCGCTGCCACCATGATCATCGCCGAAGCGGCTGTCGTACTTTGCCTGCGCCACGTCCGAGATGAGCGCCTCGAACAAGTCTGCCCTGGTGCGAATGATGGGCGAGTAACCGGTGCGCTCATCCGACAGCCTGCGGATATAAATGGACAATGCCATCGCCAGCAGCAGCGGGTTGGATTGTATGGCTTCCACGCTGACGTCCTGCGAGGCACCCTGGCCGCCGGTCCTGTTCAACCAGTCGAAGAAACTGGACGCCTTCAACGCTTCCGAATCCTTGTACTTCTTCAGCTGCTTCAGTATGTCCAGCCAGCTCTGGCAATAATCCCGAACATCCTGCAGATCGGGTGGCGCAAGCGACAGGACGGACGCGGGATCGGGTACGCAGCCCCTTCCAAATGTCTCTTCCCAATCGAAGGCCATCAGTTCATTATGGCCCGGTCTCGACGACAGTAACAGGTAGGTGAATTCGCTACCCATCTTCTTCAGCCAGCGGCCCAGCAAAGTCAGGTTCACCGCCTCGGAAGGCGCCAGCTGATCGTATCCGTCGACGTACAGGGAAATGCGAAAACGCGTGAACAGCGCCGCCAAACGGGATGTAGATAAGGAGGGCTCGTTGGCGCCTGTGCCAATCAGTTCCTCAATCACAGCGATATAGGCGCCATCATGCTCATCGTCTATGCTATCGGGCAGCGTACGCAGCTTGGCCGCGTCGCGCTGGAGATCGATGAATACCGGGAACCCCAGCCGATGCCCGGCGCCGCCGGCGCGCCACAATTGCTCGACATGCGAGTTGTACAGATACTCAATCAGCGTCGATTTTCCTGCGCCTGCTGGGCCGCGCATGATCCTGATGGTCGGCAGCTGCTCGCCCTCGCCCGGCCTGGCCCATGGCACGACAATCGACAGCTCGCGTACCACTTGCACATTGCGATAGGTGCCGCAGCGTAGCGGAATTGGCGAGATCAGGCTCGCCATTTTGCTGTCGCTAGATGGCGTAAGCTGAAACACGCCACACTGCCGCCCTTTGGCATTGACCGCCTCTCGCAGCAAACTTACCCAGCGATTTTGCGAAACCGGCCGATCGCGCCGGACTGCCGCAACATACTCCTGCAACACATAAGACCAGGGGTCCAGCACGAAACCGGGCTCCCATAGCTCCGATACGGTCTGCGTGTGTTCGAGCGAGCGTTTCCCCAGATCAGGCAGGTGAAGGTGCTTCAGCAGGCGGGGCACCAAGCAAGACGAGGCCAGTCGTTGCAGGGCCAGTTCATTTGGCGGCGCTGCAAGTTCGTTGGGGGCGGCGATAGTCAGCAGAATCGCTGCGGCGACACCACACTCCTGTACTGCCGTCTTGCCATCAGTGCCGGCGATGACATTGACGATTGTCAGGTCGCCGTGAACGAGCGAGTGATATCGCATCACGGACGTCCCGCTTGTTAAAGGCTGATATGGCCACTCGCGTTGGTAGCCATACTCCGGCGCTGCCAGATATTCGGCGACGGCCTGCTCATCCAGCCTCGCCGATTTCGAACCGACGATGATGACCTTGTCCGGTGGATGCGCCGCGCCTTTCGTAATGTTATCGAGCGATTTGAATGCGAGGACAAATTTGTCGAACGGCGATGCGCTGGTCCATTTACATTCGGCGATGAGATGGGTTCTTGTGGAA
>NZ_JBFRDW010000527.1:0-4332 GCF_052113985.1 Pseudoduganella sp. RAF53_2
GGTCAAGTCTTCGCTGGCGCCGGGCTCGAAAGCCGTGACGCTGTACCTGGAAGAAGCGGGCCTGCTGCCGGAACTGGAGCAGCTGGGCTTCGGCGTGGTCGCTTACGCCTGCACCTCCTGCAACGGCATGTCCGGCGCGCTGGACCCGGTGATCCAGAAGGAAGTCGTGGACCGCGATCTGTACGCGACCGCCGTCCTGTCGGGCAATCGCAACTTCGACGGCCGTATCCACCCGTACGCCAAGCAGGCTTTCCTGGCTTCGCCGCCGCTGGTGGTGGCCTACGCCATTGCCGGCACCATCCGCTTCGACATCGAGAAGGATGTGCTGGGCCACGATGCCAACGGCAAGGCCATCACGTTGAAAGACCTGTGGCCGACGGACGAGGAAATCGATGCGATCATCGCTACCTCCGTGAAGCCGGACCACTTCCGCAAGGTCTACATCCCGATGTTTGCGCGCAGCGAAGAAGCTGCCGAACGCGCCGAGCCGCTGTACGACTGGCGTCCGCAGTCGACCTACATCCGTCGTCCGCCGTACTGGGAAGGCGCGCTGGCTGGCGAGCGCTCGCTGAAGGGCATGCGCCCGCTGGCTGTGCTGGGCGATAACATCACCACCGACCACCTGTCGCCATCCAACGCGATCATGATGAATTCGGCGGCGGGCGAATACCTGCACAAAATGGGCTTGCCGGAAGAGGACTTCAACTCTTACGCCACGCACCGCGGCGACCACCTGACCGCGCAGCGCGCCACCTTCGCGAATCCGACCCTGAAGAACGAAATGGTGCGCGATGCGGATGGCAATGTGAAGGCCGGTTCCCTGGCCCGTATCGAGCCGGAAGGCAAAGTCACACGCATGTGGGAAGCCATCGAAACTTATATGGACCGCAAGCAGCCGCTGATCGTGATCGCCGGCGCCGACTACGGCCAGGGTTCGTCGCGTGACTGGGCCGCAAAAGGCGTGCGCCTGGCTGGTGTGGAAGCGATCGTGGCCGAGGCTTCGAACGCATCCACCGCACCAACCTGGTGGGCATGGGCGTGCTGCCGCTGGAGTTCAAGCCGGGCACCAACCGCCTGACGCTGGGCATCGACGGCACCGAATCGTTCGATGTGRTCGGCGAGCGCGCGCCACGCGCCACGCTGACCCTGGTCATCCATCGCAAGAATGGCGAACGTGTTGAAGTGCCGGTGACCTGCCGTCTCGATTCGTCGGAAGACGTGTCGATCTACGAAGCAGGCGGCGTGCTGCAGCGCTTCGCTCAGGACTTCCTCGAATCCGCAAAGGCAGCTTAATGAGCCACGTACCGCAAATCAAAGTCCCCGCCACCTATATCCGTGGCGGCACCAGCAAGGGCGTGTTCTTCCGGCTGCAGGACCTGCCGGAAGCCGCTCGTGTTCCAGGCAAGGCACGCGATGCCTTGCTGCTGCGCGTGATCGGCAGCCCGGACCCGTACGCCAAGCAGATCGACGGCATGGGCGGCGCCACGTCGAGCACCAGCAAGACGGTGATCGTGTCGCCATCCACCCGTCCCGATCATGATGTGGACTACCTGTTCGGCCAGGTATCGATTGACAGCGCCTTCGTGGACTGGAGCGGCAACTGCGGCAACTTGTCCGCAGCGGTCGGCCCGTTCGCGATCAGCTCCGGCATGGTGGACGCCAGCCGCGTGCCGCAAAACGGCGTGGCCGTGGTGCGCATCTGGCAGGCTAACATCAGCAAGACCATCATCGCCCACGTGCCGGTCACGAACGGTGAAGTGCAGGAGACCGGCGACTTCGAGCTGGATGGCGTGACCTTCCCGGCCGCCGAAGTGCAGCTGGAATTCATGGACCCGGCTGCGGACGAAGAGGGAGGCGGTGGTTCCATGTTCCCGACCGGGCACCTGATCGATGATCTGGAAGTTCCGGGCGTCGGTACGCTGCGCGCGACCATGATCAACGCCGGCATTCCGACCATCTTCGTGGAAGCGGAAGCGATCGGCTACAAGGGCACGGAACTGCAGGACGCCATCAACAGCGATCCGAAAGCGCTGGCCATGTTCGAAACCATCCGCGCGCACGGTGCCGTGCGTATGGGACTGATCAAGGACGTATCGGAAGCGGCCACGCGCCAGCACACACCGAAAGTCGCTTTTGTCGCAGCGCCGGCAGGTTACACCGCATCCAGCGGCAAACAGGTGCAGGCCGGCGACATCGACCTGCTGGTGCGTGCGCTCTCGATGGGCAAACTGCACCACGCCATGATGGGCACGGCCGCGGTGGCAATCGGCACGGCGGCTGCCATTCCGGGCACGCTGGTCAATCTGGCTGCCGGTGGCGGTGAACGTGAGGCGGTGCGTTTCGGCCATCCGTCCGGCACGCTGCGCGTCGGTGCGGCAGCGCAGCAAGTGAATGGCGAGTGGAGCGTGACCAAGGCCATCATGAGCCGCAGCGCCCGCATACTGATGGAAGGCTGGGTACGCGTTCCTGGCGATTCCTTCTGATCGCAGAAGCGTTTTTGTTGTATTAGAGCCCGGCCTCGCCGGGCTTTTTCTTTGTTGAATCAAGGTTGTAGGCTATGATCCGGCATACATGAACCGAGTCTCAGCCAACCTGGATGTTGTCGCCGATGCACTGCAATTAATCGGCATGCCCGCTTGCGGCTGCGACGCGGAAGGGATTGTCATTGCCGCGAATCCGGAGCTGGACGCGCTCCTGCAAACCGATTCTCGTGGCCGCAATATCAAGGAATTCTTTGCGCCCCATGTGCGCGCCGAAGCGGCGGGGCAGCTGCAATCGGTGCACAACGAATCCTGGGACAGCTGCCTGGCCGATGCCAACGGCGCCTACATTGCCGTCCAGCTGAGGGTGAAGCCCTTCCCGGTAGGGATGGAAAGCGGCGGCGCCACCATCATTTTCAACGACATCAGCAGCTCGCAGCGTGACCAGCGCGCGCTGCGCAAGGCCATGCTGGAGCAGCAGGCCATTCTCGAAAACGCAGCGGTCGGCATCATCTTCAGCAAGGGCGGTGTGATCGTCGAGTGCAATATGCGCGCGGCGGAGATGTTCGGCTACGAGCGCGACGAGATGGAAGGCGCGCCCAGCATCATCGTTTATCCGTCGCCGGAAGAGGGCGAGCGCCGCCGCGTTGAAGGCCGGCCGATTCTGAAGCAGGGCATGGCGCACTCGCTGGAGCTGCCCCTGCGCCGGCGCGACGGAAGCCTGTTCTGGTGCCGCACGCACGGACGCGCCATTGATCCAACCGACACACGCGAAGGCACGGTGTGGATCTTGGAAGACATCAGCGAGCAGCGCGCAGCGACGGAAGCCACGCGCAAGCTGCTGCTGGAGCAGAAGGCGATTCTGGATAACGCCTCGGTCGGCATCCTGTTCACCAAGAACGGCGTGATGTTGAGCTGTAATCCGCTGATGGCGGGCATGTTCGGTTACACGCGCGCGGAAATCGTCGGCCGCAACGCCGGCGAAATGTTCATGTCGCAGGACGCCTACCGCGAATTCGGCAACCGCGCCACGCCGCTGCTGGGCGCGGGCGAGTTATTCGAATCGAAGGAGAGCGAGTTCCGGCACAAGAACGGCAGCCCGGTGTGGTGCAGTGTGCGCGCCAAGGCCGTCGATACGGAACACAATGACGGCGGCACCATCTGGATTCTGGAAGACGTGACCTTGTCGCGCCAGACCAAGATGGAGGTCGAAGCCATTATGACCAATGCCTCGGTCACCATCCTGTTCACCAAGAACCGCCTGATCACCCGCTACAACAAGGGCTTCCGCGACATGTTCCGCTACGATGGCGAGGAAGGCCTGGGCATCCCCGGTCGCAGCCTGTATCCGGACGACGAAACCTACAACCATGTGGGCGCATTGGCTTCGCCTCTGCTCAGCGCCGCCAAGCCATTTCGCACCGAAGTGACCATGTGCCGCAAGGATGGCAGCACCTTCTGGGCGCAGCTGATTGGGTACGTGGTGAATCCCGAGGAGCCATCGCAAGGCACGATCTGGATTATCGAAGACCGCACCGAGCAAAAGCGCGACGAGGAATCGCTGCGTAATGCGCTGCTGGAAAACCAGGCGATTCTCGATTCCGCCGTGCTGGGCATCTCGGTCTGCGAGAACGGCCGCAATCTGCGCTGCAACGCCAAGATGGAAGAGCTGTTCGGTTATCCGCCGGGCGGCATGATGGGTGTCAGCGTGCAGTCCTTCTATCCAAATCTGGACGACTGGAATACCGCCCGCAAGGAAACGGCGGAAGACTTCCTTGCTGGCCGCGTCAGCTCCTACGAATATCAGCTGGTGCGCAAGGACGGCAGCACTTTCTGGGCACGCCTGTCCGGC
>NZ_JBFRDW010000528.1:0-4332 GCF_052113985.1 Pseudoduganella sp. RAF53_2
CTGTAATGATTTGCAGCACTCTGCTGGCTATTGTGAACACGCTTGAACTCCCTTACGTTATGGTTGCCGCCAACCTGTAATTTGCTGCTGACAACCTGAAGGATTTCGAGATGAAGATGAATTTCCGCATTGGCCTGCTGTTTACCGCCCTGTGCGTGACCCTTGGGCTGGCCCGCGCCGATGACAATACGACGGAAAGCCGTGCAGTCGATGCCCGCGTGGTCCGCGTCAAGCTGGATGGCGTGATTGATCTCAAGCTGAAGCAGGGCGCCACGCCGCAGCTCAACATCATTGGCGACAAGCGCTACGTGACCAAGGTCACGGCAGTACAGACAGGCGACACCTTGCACCTCGACACCGAGAACCATGGGGTCAAGCTGAACAAGTCAACGGTCAGGGTCGAGCTGACGCTGCCGCAGTTGCGTGAACTGGTATCGGAAGGTGTTGGCACCACGGAAGTCAGCGGCTTTAGCGGCGACCGGATCGACCTGACCCTGGACGGCGCCGGCAGCATGAAAGTGGTCTGTGACTACAAGCAGCTGAAGGCCAATCTGGGCGGCGTGGGCAGCATGCATGTGTGGGTAACTGAAAACGATAACGTGGATCTGGATTTGCAAGGCGCCGGCTACATCACCATCGGCGGGCGCAGCAAGCAGCTGAACGCAACCCTGGGTGGACTGGGCGGACTGAACGCCCAGCAGTTCCAGGTGGACGATGTGAACCTGGACTTGAGCGGACTGGGTAACGCCACCGTCAATGCCCGCACCAATGCGACGCTGAACCTGAGCGGGCTGGGGTCGGTCACCGTGTACGGCAAGCCGCAGAACCGCAACGTCAGCGTAGACGGGCTGGGCAAAGTCAGCTGGAAATAAGAGACAAATCTGGTTGTGCGAAAAGAACGGAATAAATACAAAGCACTATGAAAAAACTAAGAGGCATATTACTGGCGTTAGGCATCGCGCTGGGGCTCCCGCTCCCGGCGCTGGCTGGCTTTGCCGAAGGCGCCATGGCCTACAACAATAAAAACTATACGCTGGCCTATAAAGAGATCTTCCCGCTGGCCCAGGCCGGCAACGCGGACGCGGAACATTTGCTGGGCCTGATGTACTACATGGGCCGCGGCGTGCCGCAGGACTACAAGCAGGCGCTGGCCTGGCACCGCAAGGCTGCCGCCAAGGGCAAGGCCGATGCGCAGTATGTGGTGGGCGCCATGTATTACACGGGCAATGCCGTGATCCAGGACCACAAGCAGGCTGTGATCTGGTTCCGCAAGGCTGCCGAGCAGGGCCACGCGGAAGCGCAGCAGGTGCTGGGCCTGATGTRCCGTTATCACATCGGCGGCATGCCGCAGGATAATGTGATCGCCTACATGTTGTGGAACCTGGCTGCCGCCAACGGTTCGGCCAATGCGGCCGAGCAGCGCGCCTCCGTCGTGAAGAGCATGACGCCGGAGCAGGTCGAGGAAGGGCAGGCGCTGTCGGCGTCCTGGAAGCCGGGCACACCGTTGCCGCGCGCTTCCCGTACCGGCGGAGGTTGAAACCCACGGCCTGACCCTGGTGGCTGCCACATCGTGGCAGCCACCGGCTTTCTGCGGCGGGTTCTGCTTCTTTCCCCGGCACTTTTAGGGTACAATCCGCCCCGTCATTGGGGAGTAGCCGCTCTTCGTTTCCCGGAGAGGCATACGTCAACACACTTGGCCCACAGGCCATGGCGTATGCGGTCCCATCGCTTGGCAAGACCTTTGACCACAACGCCGCCGATTTTTAGGCCGGGGGCGTGTTGTGGTCATTCGTCCGTGCCCGGCCTGGGAAATCAAATGGAAGCATTCCTCGTCTCTACTGGTGTCGTCGCTCTCGCTGAAATCGGCGACAAGACCCAGCTCCTCGCATTCTGTCTCGCTGCGCGCTTCCGCAAGCCGGTCCCGATCATTCTCGGCATCCTGGCCGCCACCCTCGTCAACCACGGCATCGCCGGTGCGCTGGGCGCCTGGATCATGTCCGTGCTGACGCCCGAAGTGCTGCGCTGGACCCTGGGCCTCGGCTTCCTCGCCATGGCCGCCTGGACCCTGATTCCCGACGAAATCGATGAAGAAGAATCCACGCCAGCCGCCCGCTTCGGTGTATTCGGCGCCACCCTGATCGCCTTCTTCCTGGCCGAGATGGGCGACAAGACCCAGTTCGCCACCGTCGCCATGGCTGCGCATTACGGCGCGCCGCTGATCGTGGTGGCCGGCACCACGCTGGGCATGCTGATCGCCGACGTACCTGCTGTCTTTATCGGCGACCGCCTGTCGCGCCGCATTCCCATGAAGCTGGTGCATGGCGCAGCGGCCGTGATGTTCGCGCTGCTGGGCCTCGCCACGCTGACCGGCATGGGAGCGCGCTTCGGATTCTGACGCGGTAGAATCCTCCCTTTACCGAGGAGGCCACCATGATGCGCGCAATCGAAATCAGCAAGCCCGGACCCGCCGATGTGCTGCGGCTGTGCGAACGCCCGCTGCCCGTCGCGAAAGAAGGGGAGGTGCGCATCAAGGTTCACGCGGCCGGCATCAACCGTCCGGACGTGTTTCAGCGCCTCGGCAGCTACAATCCGCCGCCGGGCGCCAGCGATCTGCCGGGCCTGGAAGTGGCGGGCGAGATTGTCGACGGCGATATGGGCGCGACGGGCTTCAAGATCGGCGACATGGTGTGCGCCCTGGTGCAGGGCGGCGGCTATGCCGAATACGTCACCGCGCCGGTGGAGCAATGCCTGCCGGTGCCGCGCGGCCTGTCGCCACTGGAAGCGGCCTCGCTGCCGGAGAACTTCTTCACCGTCTGGAGCAATGTGTTCGACCGCGCCCAGCTGGGCAAGGGCGAGTCGCTGCTGGTGCAGGGCGGGACCTCGGGCATCGGCGTGTCGGCGATCCAGCTGGCCAGCGCGCTGGGCCACCGTGTGTTTGCCACCGCGGGCAGCGATGAGAAGGCGCGCGCCTGCGAAGCGCTGGGCGCCGAGCGCGGCATTAATTACCGCAACGAAGACTTCGCGGCGGTGGTCAAGCAGCTGACCGGCGACATTGGTGTCGATGTCATCCTGGACATGGTGGGCGGAGACTATCTGCCGCGCGAGATGGGCTGCCTGGCCGATGACGGCCGCATCGCCATCATCGCGCTGCTGGGCGGCGCCAAGTCCCAGATCGACCTGGGCCAGGTGCTGCGCCGCCGCCTGACCGTGACCGGCTCGACCCTGCGCCCGCGTTCGGTGGCCTTCAAGGCAGCCATTGCGCGCCAGTTGCGCGAGAAGGTGTGGCCGCTGATCGAGGCAGGGGATATCAAGCCCGTCATTTATGAAAGCTTCCCGCTGGAGCAGGCGGCCACAGCGCACGCCCTTATGGAATCCAGCCAACACATTGGCAAGATCATGCTTCAGGTGGTTTGACCCGGCTTCCGCCGCCGGGCTACAATTGCGGGTTATTGAATTTTAGGCAGCTATGCGACGAAAACTCGTAATCGGCAATTGGAAAATGAATGGCAGCCGCGCTGCCAATTCGGTCCTGCTGTCCGGCATTGTGGCCGGTTTCAAATCTGGCAAGGCCGATGCGGCCGTGAGCGCGCCCGCTCCGTATCTGGCACAATGTGAAGCTGAACTCACAAATACGCCGGTTTCGTGGGGCGCGCAGGATGTGTCTGCGTATGCTGCCGGCGCCTATACGGGCGAGGTGGCAGCGTCCATGTTGCTGGACTTTGGCTGCAAATATGTCATCGTCGGCCACTCGGAGCGCCGCGCCTACCATGGCGAGTCGAACGAGCTGGTGGCGCAGAAGGCGCTGGCGGCTGTGAACGCCGGCCTGGTGCCGGTGGTCTGTGTCGGTGAAACACTGGAGCAGCGCGAGGCGGGCAAGACCGCTGTCACGGTATGCCTGCAGCTGCAGGCGGTGCTGGATGTGCTGGGCACCGCGGCGCTGGAAAAGATTGTGCTGGCCTATGAGCCGGTGTGGGCGATCGGGACCGGCAAGACGGCGACCCCGGCCATGGCGCAGGAAGTGCACGCCATGCTGCGCAAGCAGGTAGCCGAGCGAAACGCGGCGGCGGCCTGCAGCATGCCGATTCTGTATGGCGGCAGCATGAAGCCGGAGAATGCCGGGGATTTGATGGCGCAGCCGGATATCGACGGCGGCCTGATCGGCGGTGCGGCATTGMAGGCGGCGGACTTCCTCGCCATCATCGACGCGGCGTAAGGCGCACGCCGGAATGTAGTAGGGCGGGTCGGTGATCCGTCGAATTAAAGTTTTGTTAACTGTGAATGGAATGACATGAACTCTTTGTTCAATCTGATTGTGGTTGTACAGGTCCTGTC
>NZ_JBFRDW010000529.1:0-4320 GCF_052113985.1 Pseudoduganella sp. RAF53_2
GATTTMGGGCCAGTGGAAGCAGCACAAAGGCATCGACTTCGCGGCAGCGATCGGCACCCCGATCCGCGCGGCGGGCGATGGTACGGTTGATTTCGCTGGTGTACAAGGCGGCTACGGCAATGTGGTCGTGCTGAAGCACTGGAATAACTACACCACCGCGTATGCGCACATGAGCCGCTTTGCGTCCGGCCTGAAGAAGGGTCAGAAAGTGTCGCAAGGCGATGTGATTGGTTATGTTGGCACCACCGGCTGGTCGACTGGCGCTCACTTGCACTACGAGTTCCGTGTGGCGGGTGAAGCCAAAGATCCAGGCAACCTGAACATCCAGGCCCAGGCCCCGCTGACGGCTGCTGAAATGTCCCGCTTCAAATCCGTGGCTGGCGACATGATCCATCGCTTCGCCCTGCTGCGCCCCGCCGGCTCCGTCAGCACCCTCGCCGCCAAATAACCGCCCTCCACCCTGGGGTCAGATCCGACATTCGACCCTGGGGTCAGATCCGACATTCGGACATTTTTGAGACTCTTTCTTTTGTAGCTCCCCCGACATCGTGCACAATAGGTGCACTTTGTCGCGGAGATCTGCATGAGCTTATATATCGGTCTGATGTCGGGCACCAGCCTCGACGGCGTGGATGGCGTGCTGGTGGACTTTTGGGCAGGCGCCGCGCGCACCATGTCCGCGGCCTATGTGGCCTTTCCCGCAGCACTGCGCGCTGAACTGATGGCCTTGCAGGCCGCGTCTCCCAACGAACTCGAACGCGAAGCGCTGGCAGCGAATCAGCTGGCAGCGATCTATGCCGAGTGCGTGRCCGAGTTACTGGTCAAAGGTGATATGAAAGCGGCCGACGTGCGCGCAGTGGGCGTGCATGGCCAGACCATTCGCCATCGTCCGGAGCTGGGCTTCACGCGGCAAACCAATAATCCCGCCCTGGTGGCCGAGCTGTGCGGCATTGACGTAATCGCCGATTTTCGCAGCCGGGATATCGCCGCGGGTGGACAAGGCGCCCCGCTCGTTCCCGCTTTTCACCACGCCATGTTCGGGGAAAAGGGGCAAACGCGCGTGCTGGCGAATATCGGCGGTATCGGCAATATCTCGGTGCTGCATGCGAATGGCCAGGTCACCGGTTTCGACACCGGCCCCGGCAATGTGCTGATGGATGCCTGGATCGACCGTCATCAAGGCAAGGAATATGATGCGGACGGCGCCTGGGCCGCCACTGGCAAGGAGGTACCTGGCCTGCTGTCAGTGTTGTTATCCGAGCCCTACTTCGCCCAGCCAGCGCCGAAGTCCACCGGCCGCGACCTCTTCCACGCCGACTGGCTCGACGACAAGCTGCGCCCCTTCGCCGGCGCTGCGCCCGAAGATGTCATGTTCACGCTCACCCGCCTTACCGCCGTCAGCCTGGCCAACGCCATCAAGGAATACAAGACCGACGCCGTCTACCTCTGCGGCGGGGGCGCTTACAATGCCACGCTCAAGCGCGAGCTGGAAGCCGAGCTGGGCAGCAACGTTACGGTGAATTCAACAGATGCGCTAGGCGTGCCGCCAAACCGCGTGGAAGCGCTGGCGTTCGCCTGGCTGGCATTCAGATTTGGGGAGCGTCAGCCGGGCAATCTGCCGGCTGTGACGGGAGCGCGGGGCGAGCGCGTACTGGGAGCGCTGTACCCGCGTTAAGCAGGGTCGCGAAAATGTCCGAATGTCGGATCTGACCCCAGGGTTGCCCCCAGGGTGCTGGGGCGCGCGGAGGCGCCCCGGGCGCGTTAAACGCTGAAGGAGGAGCCGCAGCCGCAGGTCGAGGTGGCTTGCGGGTTCTTGATCACGAATTGCGCGCCTTCCAGGTCGTCCTTGTAGTCGATCTCAGCGCCCACCAGGTACTGGTAGCTCATCGAGTCGATCAGCAGCTGGACGCCGTTCTTCATCATCGTGGTGTCGTCTTCGTTCACGATTTCGTCGAAGGTGAAGCCATACTGGAAGCCGGAGCAGCCGCCGCCCTGCACGAATACGCGCAGTTTCAGGTCAGGATTGCCCTCTTCTTCGATCAGTTGCGCTACTTTTTCAGCGGCCGCATCGGTGAATACGATCGGCGCTGGGATTACGTCTTGCGCTTCGGCTACTGCAGTCATGTGTTACTCCTAGCTAAATTCAGTTGAACCATTATAGACCAAGCCGTGGCTGGCCGCTTTGTACCACTGTTGTTGTTTCGGATACAACAACTTTACCTTTTTCCGACATCGTGACTTTTGCCGACAGCGCTTCCGCTCCGTCCGGCAGTTCCAGCGTTCCGTCGACCCGCTGATAACGCGCCACCTTGATGTCGTAACGTTCAGCTCCCTCTTTGGGGAACTCCAGCACGGATTTCTTGCCATCGATCTTCACCGTCACCGCCAGCTTCAGCCGGCCTTCGAACGATGGATGGGTTTTCTTCGTCCCATATGAGAGCAAAACCGTGTAATGCAACAGCTTCGGCGAGGCCATGCGCGCTTGCATGCCACGGATGATCAGGCCTTCGCCTTTCGCCACCGGCGGCAGCACCGATTCCAGCAACGCCAGGTCGGCCGTCATTTTCTCCAGCTCGCCCTCGGCCACGCCGTTGAACGCAGTGCTGGCGGACGCGGAAGCCGTTGCACCGGCAGAAGCAGAAGCAGCCTGGGCCGCCTTCAGCTTTTCTTCCAGCGCATCGCGCTCAGCCGTCATCCGCGCCAGTTCGACTTCGGTGGCCGCCAACTGCTTCGATACCGCCGGCCCGGACTCGCCCGAACTGACACCCATCAGGCGCTTGCCCAGATCGACGCCCCAGACAATCAGCACGCCACCCATCACCAGAACGGCGGAAATACCCAGCACACGCGCCAGCAACGGCGCGCGCACCTCTTCTACAGTCGTCACTTACGGCATCAGGGCGATGGTTTCCAGGCCCATGCCTTCCGACAGGCCGAACATCAGATTCATACACTGCACGGCCTGGCCGGACGCGCCTTTGACCAGATTGTCCTGCACCACCAGCACGATCACGGTGTCGCCGTGGCGATGCAGGGCCAGGCGCAGCATATTGGCGCCGCGGGTGGAGCGGGTTTCCGGATGCGAGCCGAACGGCATCACATCCACGAACGGCTGATCCTTGTAGCTGTCTTCGAACAGCTTCTGCAGCTCTTCATTCGAGATTTCCTTGGTCAGGCGGCCATACAGGGTCGAATGCATGCCACGGATCATCGGCACCAGGTGCGGCGTGAAGATCAGGTTGACTTTGTCCGAAGTGAAACGCTGCAGCTGGGCTGCGGTTTCCGGGGTGTGGCGGTGGCCGCCCACGCCGTAAGCCTTGAAGTTGTCGGACGATTCAGAGAACAGAATGCCGATCTCGGCCTTGCGGCCAGCACCGGACACGCCGGATTTACAGTCGGCGATCAGATGGCCCGCATCGATCAGGCCGGCCTTCAGCAGCGGCACAAAGCCCAGCTGCATGGTGGTCGGATAGCAGCCCGGGTTGGCGATCAGATTGGCTTGCTTGATGTCTTCGCGGTTCAGCTCCGGCAGGCCGTACACGGCTTGCTCCAGCAGCTCAGGCGCGGTGTGGTCGATCTTGTACGTCTTTTCGAAGACGGCGCGGTCCTTGATGCGGAAGTCGGCAGCCAGGTCGATCACTTTCACGCCTTTGGCCAGCAGATCAGGCGCCTGGGCCATGGCGACGCCATGCGGGGTGGCAAAGAACACCACGTCGCACTGGGTCAGGTCGACCTTGTCCGGCGCCGAGAACGCCAGGTTCACGCGACCGCGCAGGGAAGGATACATGTCAGCTACTGGCAGGCCATCTTCCTTGCGCGACGTAATTGCCGTCAGCTGCACTTGAGGGTGGACGGCCAACAATCGCAGCAGTTCCACTCCGGTGTAACCGGTGCCGCCGACGATGCCAACTTTGATCATGTTCTTTCCTTGCAAAATATGGGGTTGTTTGAGGCGCCCATTTTATCAGCGTTGAAAAATTGGTGCGCCAGATGGAAAAAAAGCCGCTGGAGTAAACCAGCGGCCTTTTGCACAGCGTCGAGCGCTGTAAGAAACGAATTAACGCTTCGAGAACTGCTTTGCGCGACGTGCTTTGCGCAGACCCACTTTTTTACGCTCAACTTCACGAGCGTCACGGGTTACGAAGCCGGCGCGGGCCAGATCGCCCTTCAGACCTGCATCGTAGTCGATCAGAGCGCGGGTGATACCGTGGCGCACTGCACCTGCCTGGCCGGACTCACCGCCGCCATGCACGTTTACCTTGATGTCGAAACGCTCGACGTTGCCGGTCAGTTCCAGCGGCTGACGGATCACCATCAGGC
>NZ_JBFRDW010000530.1:0-4319 GCF_052113985.1 Pseudoduganella sp. RAF53_2
GGTGCAGGTTCGGAAATGCGTCATGCGATGGGTGTGGCCGTGTTCGCAGGTATGTTGGGCGTGACCTTCTTCGGTCTGTTCCTGACCCCGGTGTTCTACGTGCTGCTGCGTACCCTGGCTGTGCGTCTTGAGAAGAAATCCCCGGCGGCCGATTCGACCGCCCAACTGGAAGGGACCCACTAATGAAAAACATGATTGCAAAAGGCGTGGCCCCGCTGCTGGCAGCATTGCTGCTGACGGCCTGCGGCGCCCCAGCCTTCAAGCAGCCGGCGATTGAGACCCCGGCTGCGTTCAAGGAATCGCAGTCGGCCACCGCACCTGTGGGCGTGGTGACGGCTGCGGACGGAAGCCGCTGGAAGCAGGCGCAGCCTGCCGAGCAGCAGCCGCGCGGCGAGTGGTGGCTGGCATTCAACGATCCGGCCCTGAATGAGCTGATCGCTGAAGCCACCAAGGCCAACGCCAACCTGGCCGTGGCTGCGGCCCGCGTCAAGCAGGCCCGCGCCATCGCGGGCATCGCTGAAGCGGACCGCATTCCGCAGATCGGCGTCGGCGTCGGCGCCCAGCGCGGCCAGCAATCGCCAACCGAACTGGGTCTGCCGGCCGGCACCAATGTGTCGCCGTCGACCGCCTACTCGGCACGCCTGACCGCCAGCTATGAAGTGGACCTGTTCGGCCGCGTGTCGTCCAACGTTGCGGCAGCCCGCAACGATGCGGCGACCGTGGAAGCGAGCTACCGCTCCGTGCTGCTGGCCCTGCAGGCTGACGTGGCGCAGACTTACTTCAAGCTGCGCGAAACCGATGCCGAGCTGGAAACGGTGCAGGAGACTGTGCGTCTGCGCGAAGAAAATGTGAAGGTCAACCAGCGCCGCTTCGACCTGGGCGATATCGGCGAGTTCGATCTGACCCGCGCCAAGACCGAGCTGTCCACCACGCGCGCTGATGCCATTGGCCTGCAGCGCCAGCGTGTGACGACCGAGCATGCACTGGCGGTCCTGCTGGGCAAGCCGGCCGCGGCGTATTCGGCTGGTCCGAGCCCGCTGCTGGACTCGACCCTGCTGCCTTCGATCCCGGCCGGCATGCCTTCTTCGCTGCTGGAGCGCCGTCCCGATATCGCGGCTGCGCAAAAGACCATGGAAGCGTCCAACGCCCGTATCGGCGTGGCCCGCGCCGCCATGTTCCCGGCGCTGACCATCAGCGGCAACGGTGGCGGCGTGGCCGGCACCTTCGGCGATGTGTTCAAGCTGACCAGCCGTTCGTGGATGCTGGGCGCCCTGCTCTCCGCGCCGATCATCGACGGTGGCCGCAACAGCGCCAACATCCGCCGCAGCGAAGCCGCGCTGGAAGAGTCGGTCGCGTCGTATCGCCAGTCGGTGCTGGTGGCCTTCTCGGAAGTGGAAGACAACCTGGCCGGCCTGCGCATCCTGAGCGGCCAGACCGCGCAGATCGACGACGCGCTGGTGTCGGCGCGCCGTTCGGCTGACCTGGCGAAGAAATTGTACGAAGCGGGCCGTTCGAGCTATCTCGACCTGCTCGACGCGCAGCGCAACCTGGCAGCGGTTGAGCGCACGGCAGTGCAGCTGCGCGGCAATCGCGCGGTAACCACGGTCGCGCTGATCCGCTCCCTGGGCGGCGGCTGGGATGCCCCGGCCAGCGACGCCCAGGCCCGCAACTGACGTAGGGCGGATCATTGATCCGCCGCTTACGCGGCTGCGACAAGCAACGGTTTACCGGTAAGTAGCTTGCCCCTCAACGGCGTCCTGCGGGACGCCGTCTTTTTTTGTGCTGCGCTACATTGGGCCTTTAGGGAGGATGGCGCATGGACCCAGAACTGAACCCCGGCGATGAAGCGACGCCCGGCACACCAGGCAGCGGCGAAGGCATCTGCCCCGTCTGCAGCGGCAGCGGCAAAACACCCGATGGGAAAGAATGCCCTAACTGCGGCGGCACTGGCCGCATCATCGAAGGCATCGGCGGCGGCTAATTCGCGTGCCGCAGCAGGAGATACAGCCCGCTGTTCAGCGCGAGCTGTGTGGTGATCATTACCGCCATGCCGCGGTTGAGCGCCTGGCTGATTGCGGCCTTGAGCTCGTCCTTCGTCGCCAGTGTCGCCAAAGTCGCTTCGATCGTATCCAGCCGTTTTTCGATTGCGGCGAAGCGAGCGGCGTACTCGATGCGCATTTCCTTGACTTCCTGCTCCAGCCTTTCGACGCGCACGGTCAGCGCTGCAAGTTCTGCTTTGGTAGCGTACTCGGTGCGCATCTCGTCCAATTTGACGAGGACTTCAGCCATTTGCTGCTCAAGCATAGCGATCCTGTATTCATTCACGCCATCATTCGCCATGATCCCCTCCCCGTCAAGCAAGCCCAGCTGCGATTGCGCGCGCAGCGGGAGCATGCCTTTTGAGGCGGATCAATAAGTGCCGGGGAGCAGAATCGACTTGTCGACGTTCTGGATATCGCGCAAGCCGCAAAAAGCCATGGTCAAATCAAGTTCGTTGCGGATGATTTCGAGGCAGCGCGTCACGCCCTGCTCGCCCATGGCGCCGAGCCCGTAGAGGAAAGGCCGTCCGATATACACGCCGCGTGCGCCGAGCGCAATCGCGCGGATCACGTCCTGGCCGCTGCGGATGCCGCCGTCGAGATGCACTTCGATCTGCTTGCCCACGACATCAGCAATGGCAGGCAGCGCTTCAATCGAGGACTGCGCGCCATCGAGCTGGCGGCCGCCGTGGTTGGAGACGATCAGCGCATCAGCGCCACTGTCGACCGCCAGCCGCGCATCTTCCGCATCCATGATGCCCTTGATGATCAGCTTGCCGCCCCAGCGCTGCTTGATCCACTCCACATCTTTCCACGACAGGCTCAGATCGAACTGCTGGCTGGTCCACGCCGACAGGGACGACATGTCCGACACCGACGTCGCGTGCCCCACGATATTGCCGAACTGGCGGCGCCTGGTGCCCAGCATGCCCAGGCACCAGCGTGGCTTGGTCGCCATGTTCAGCATATTCGGGATGGTCAGCTTCGGCGGCGCCGACAAGCCGTTGCGCAAATCCTTGTGGCGCTGGCCCAGCACCTGCAAATCCAGCGTCAGCACCAGCGCCGAGCACTTGGCGGCTTTGGCGCGGTCGATCAGGCGATTGATGAACTCGCGGTCCTTCATCACATACAGCTGGAACCAGAAAGGCTTGCTCGTATTCGCCGCCACATCTTCGATCGAGCAGATGCTCATCGTAGAAAGCGTAAACGGTATGCCGAATTTTTCGGCTGCCTTGGCTGCCAGGATCTCGCCGTCGGCATGCTGCATGCCGGTCAAGCCGGTCGGTGCGATTGCCACCGGCATCGACACCTGCTGTCCGGCCATACTCGACTGCAGCTGGCGGTCATTCAGATCCACCGCCACACGCTGGCGGAATTTGATTTTCTGGAAATCGGTCTGGTTGGCACGGTAAGTGGACTCAGTCCAGGAACCAGAATCGGCGTAATCGTAAAACATGCGCGGCACACGCTTCTTGGCCAGCACGCGCAGGTCTTCTATGCAGGTAATGATAGTCATACATCAATATTACCTGAGATAACGCAATGACAGCCCACCGCTGGCCGCCAGGCGGCGAAAAACTCACAGAGCTGATTTGTGGACGCGGAAAGAAAAAAGGGTTCAGATCTTCCGATCTGAACCCTTCTTATTTGGTGCGGCTGGCAGGAATCGAACCCACGACCCCTTGGTTCGTAGCCAAGTACTCTATCCAGCTGAGCTACAGCCGCAAAACTTCTTTGTATAACGGGCGACCCCGTTATTACTACACACTACAAATTCTGGTGCGGCTGGCAGGAATCGAACCCACGACCCCTTGGTTCGTAGCCAAGTACTCTATCCAGCTGAGCTACAGCCGCTAAAAACTTCATTGTATAACGGGCGACCCCGTTATTTACTGCATACTACTAAATTCTGGTGCGGCTGGCAGGAATCGAACCCACGACCCCTTGGTTCGTAGCCAAGTACTCTATCCAGCTGAGCTACAGCCGCTTAAGAAGCAGTATTATACAGGGTTCATTTCGCATTGGAAAGCTTGTTTTTTTCAACAGCAAACTTGCTTTTCCTACCAAACAGAACCTTGCCCTGCTTTCCTTCTCAGCCTGAGCTGTCAAAGGAGGCAGAATTATAGGTAGAACTCCGGCGCTTGTCCAGAGCAATTTTTAAGAAAATTTCTTATAGTAAAGACATGTTTTCTTCATTCATGAAACTAATGACCCTCATCATGAATGAAAATTGGATTTAATTGCCGCGCCGCAGCATCATTACACCTGTCTCCTCTATTC
>NZ_JBFRDW010000531.1:0-4317 GCF_052113985.1 Pseudoduganella sp. RAF53_2
CCATGAGCACGCGTATCAACTACTTCCAGCAATCGCCCGAACTCGTCAAGAAGATGATCGATTTCGGTAGCGCCCTGGAGTCCTGCGCCATTGAACAGTCAATCCGCCATTTGGTGGAAATCCGTGCTTCCCAGATGAACGGCTGCGCCTTCTGCCTGGACATGCACATCAAACAGGCCCGCATGCACGGCGAGCGCGAACTGCGCCTGCATCACCTGGTGAACTGGCGCGAATCCCCGCTGTTCGAACAGCGCGAGCGTGCCGCCCTGGCCTGGACTGAAATCCTGACCCGCATCCCTGAACATGGCGTACCAAACGACGTGTATGAGCGTGTGCGCGGCCAGTTCTCGGAAAAAGAATTGTCCGACCTGACCTTCGTGGTCATGTCGATCAACGCCTGGAACCGCGCCAACGTGGCTTTCACCCTGGTGCCGGGTTCCTTCGACAAGACCTTCGGCCTGGATAAATCCGGCCTGGAATAAAGGAGCACAGACATGAAGATCGTAGTTATCGGTGGCACCGGCCTGATAGGCAGCAAAGTGTGCGCGATCCTGAGCGCCAAAGGTCATGAGGCGCTGGCCGCCTCGCCCAAAGGCGGCGTAAATGCCGTTACCGGCGAAGGCCTGGACGCAGCGCTGGCCGGCGCCGATGTGGTGGTCGACGTGGCCAATTCGCCTTCCTGGGCGGATGATGACGTGATGGCCTTCTTCAGCCAGTCCAGCCGCAATCTGCTGGCCAGCGAAGCGAAAGCGGGCGTGAAGCACCACGTGGCGCTGTCCATCGTGAACGCCGAGCGCATGCCGAACAGCGGCTATATGCGCGCCAAGGTCTCGCAGGAGAACATCATCAAGGATGGCCGCGTTCCTTACACCATCGTGCGCGCCACCCAGTTCATGGAATTCATGGCCGGTATCGGGCAAGGCTCGGTGGTCGGCGATGCGATCCGCCTGTCGCCGGCCCTGATCCAGCCGATCGCGTCGGACGATGTGGCAGAAGCAGTGGCCGACGCCGCCCTGGCCGCACCGCTCAACGGCACGCTGGATGTGGCCGGACCTGAAAAATTCCAGCTCTCCGTGATCGTGGGCCGCGCCCTGGCCGCCATCGGCGAAACGCGCGCCATCGTCACCGATCCGAAAGCCCTGTACTTCGGCACGGAACTCGACGACAGCTGCCTGGTCCTTGCCGCCACTGCCAAAGCGCGCCTCGGCAAGATTCGCTACGACGACTTTGTGAAGCGTTAATGTTGGCACTTCGGCACGGCTTGCGCTGTGCCGGAGAATCCGGGATATTGCGTTTATTGCAATCGCCCGGAGCGTCAATTGGAAGCAAGGTACGGCCCGCGTTCACAATGGCTGGTCTGCGCGCTGATGTCGGCCGTTGGCCTGCTGCTGATGCGTTTTGCGCAGCACGCAGCACTGCCGCAGGCGCTGGCCGTGGGCCTAGCCTGGCCGCTGCAACTGGCGGCAGGTGCCCTGGCCGGGCTCGTCGTGGGCGGCGGCTCTCTCTACAGCGCTATCTTCCAGTCTCACCGCCAGCTGGCCCGCCGCACGGCGGACAGCTACTCCCGTCTCGATCTGAGCGGGCTCAATCCCATCTGGATCTCGCTTGCCGCCGGCATCGGTGAAGAACTGCTATTCCGCGGTGGACTTCAGCCGCTGCTGGGCATCTGGCTCACTTCCCTGCTTTTCGTGCTGCTGCACACCCGCGCCTATGAATTCAGGCTGCGCGATAAAGTCAGCTGGATGCAGGCGGGCGGCGTGCTCGCCATGAGCGTCGCCCTCGGCCTGATGTTCCAGTATGTGGGACTGATTGCCGCCATCAGCGCCCATGCGGCCGTCGATATTTGCGGACTTTATGCGGTGCGGATTGTCGATTCCCGCCGCGCCGGCACGTCGTAGGATTACATCAACCAACCGAGGAGTTTTCAAATGCGCTTCATGATCATGGTCCGTGCTAACCACATTTCCGAATCGGACGACCTGCCGGACGAGAAAATCGTCACCGAAATGACCGACTACCACGAGCGCCTGGCTGCCGCCGGCTTCCTGGTGGACGCCAACGGCCTGCGCCCCAGCAAGCTGGGTTGGCGCGTCAAATACAAGGGCGGCAAGCCGATGGTGATCGATGGTCCCTACTCTGAAACCAAGGAGCTGATCGCGGGCTACACCATCATCGACGTCCCCGACCGCGAAACCGCCATCGAGTGGACGCGCCAGTTCCCCGCCCCCTTCGGCAAGGACCTGGAATGCGAAGTCGAAGTCCGCCAGATGTTTGAACTCGACGACCTGCGCCCCGGCGAGGCCGTCGACCGCTTCAAGGAACTGATGAAGAAAGACTGATTACTGGAAGGCGACCTCCATGAAGCTGCGCAGCTTGCGGCTGTGCAGCTTGTCCGAGCCTTGTGAACGCAGACGTTCCAGGGCGCGGATGCCGATGCGCAGGTGCTGGTCTACCCGGTCGCGATAGAACTGGTTGGCCATGCCTGGCAGCTTGATTTCGCCGTGCATCGGCTTGTCGCTCACGCACAGCAGCGTGCCGTAAGGGACGCGGAAACGGAAGCCGTTTGCGGCAATGGTGGCGCTCTCCATGTCCAGCGCCACGGCGCGGCTTTGGCTGAAACGGCGCTCCGGCGTACGCTGTGGCAGCAGCTCCCAGTTGCGGTTGTCGGTGCTCGCCACTGTGCCGGTACGCAGCACGCGCTTCAGCTCATGGCCTTCCAGCTGCGTGACCTCGGCCACGGCGCTTTCGATCGCTACCTGCACTTCGGCCAGGGCCGGAATCGGCACCCACAGTGGCAAATCCTCATCCAGCACGTGGTCTTCGCGCACATAGCCGTGCGCCAGCACATAATCACCCAGCTGCTGGGTGTTGCGCAGGCCGGCACAGTGGCCCAGCATCAGCCAGGCGTGCGGACGCAGTACCGCGATATGGTCGGTAGCCGTCTTCGCATTGGCCGGACCGACGCCGATATTGACCATGGTGATGCCGCTGCCGTCGGCGCGGATCAGGTGATAGGCCGGCATCTGCGGCAGGCGTGGCGGCACGGCGCCAAAAGCGTCCATCGGCTGCGCAGGCTGGCCCGCACGGCGCGACACGATATTGCCCGGTTCGATGAAAGCGATATAGCCGTCGTCACCCGGCTTGGCCATCAGCTCATGGCCCAGGCGCACGAATTCGTCGATATAAAACTGGTAGTTCGTGAACAGCACGAATTTCTGGAAGTGCTCCGGCGAGGTCCCGGAATAATGGCGCAGGCGCTGCAGCGAATAATCCACGCGCGGTGCGGTGAACAGGGACAGCGGCTCCGGCTCGCCAGGTGCCGCTTCAAAAGTGCCGTTGGCGATACCGTCATCCATCGCGGCCAGATTCGGCAGATCGAATACATCGCGCATCAGCATGCGGCGCTCGGCACTCATATTGCCTTCGATGTGGTCGTTCTCGGCAAAGGAAAAGTGGATCGGGATGGGCTGGGCGCTCAGGCCCACTTCGATTTTCATCTGCTGCTGGCCGTGGTTCTTCAACAGCAGGCGGAACTGTTCATGGTAGTAGCGCTCGAACAGGTCGGGCCGCGTCAGCGTGGTTTCGAACACGCCGGGACCGGCCACGAAGCCGAAGGATAAGCGCGAATCGGCGCGCGCCACGGTATCGGTCTGCACCCGCACATACGGATAACACGCACGGACCCGTTCAGCCGGCGTTTCGCCTTCAACAAAGCGCTGCAGCGATTCCCTCAGGTAGATAATGCTCTCATTGTAGATCGCCTTCACCTGCGCTAGCGCCGACGCAGGATCGTCGTGCAGGGTGGGCGTGACAAAGGGACGGCTCTGCATGGTACAACTCCTTTCAGGTTGCTCCATACTATCATCTATAATCACTTCAGGAGTATTACGGAATACGCAATGAAACGGAAAATCCTCGCTTTCCTGTTAGGCCTGAGCGGGGCAGCCATGGCATCCGGCGCGGAGCCGGTGACTGTCGCCTGGCGTGATAAGCCGCCCTACTATTACACCGAGAACGGTGTCGCTAAAGGCTTTCTGCTGGATCGGGCTCGCCAGATATTTGCCAGTGCCGGCATTCCGGCCAGATTCGTCAACGAACCGCAGAAGCGGATCTGGACCAATTTGAAGTATGGCGTCAGCAATTACTGCTCGATCAGCTGGTATCGCATTCCCGAACGCGAAGCCATTGCGCAATACAGCCTGCCAATTCACACCGACCAGCCACAGGGCGTGCTGGTGCATCCGTCGGCTCTGGACCGCGTGCGCAGCCACGATAATCTGAAGGCCCTGCTGGCCGACCCTACGCTGACGCTGGGGA
>NZ_JBFRDW010000532.1:0-4302 GCF_052113985.1 Pseudoduganella sp. RAF53_2
GAGGATGCCACCGACAGGATCTTCGGCGTGATTTCCGAAATCAGGTCCTTGCTATCGTAATGCTTGATCTCAACCGCACTGGTCTCTTGCGCGAAATTGTTTTGCGCAGTTGCCTGGCCGCCGGAAGCCAGCAAGGCCGGATTGGTGAAGATGCTCTCGGTCACATCATTCAGGCGCCACACGTTATTGCCCTGGAAGACGCCGGATTTAGCCACGATCAGTGAACGCAGACGGAAGCTGTTATCGAACTCATAGAGTTTCACATCGCGCAGCTCGCCGTCCGGCCGCACTTCACGGGTATTGAAGAAGCGCGTGCCCAGCACCTCGCCCTTGGTGCCCTGGCTCTTGATGATGTCCTTGGTCCACAGGCCGGAACGGAATTCGGCCGACACCGTCGTGCCACGGCCAGTCAGCCGGATCTTCTCCGCCCACGGCGCGGCGCGCGGCGCGATCAGCTCGCCGAAGATGAAAGTGATCACCACCAGCACGATGCCGATCTTGAACAGCATGCCGGCCGCCATACGGGTGGACATGCTGGAGGCACGCATGATCGTGAATTCGGAGGTCGACGCAAACTGCGCCATCGTATAAATCGTACCGATCAGGGATGCCACCGGCATCACTTCATACACGTGCTGCGGAATCATGGCCAGCACGTACAGCGCAGCGTGCTGAAGGCCGTAGCCGTTCTTGCCGACCGTCGGCAGCTCGCCCGTCAGGTCCATGAAGGCCAGCAGGCCAAGGAAGGCGGCCAGCACGAAGGCCACTGCCTGGAAAATCGATACGGCRAAATAGCGTTGCAGGATCTTCATTTAGCAGCCACCTTGCCGCGCTTCAGGGACGCCAGCAAGGCGCGAGGATGATAACGGTGATTCACGTTGAGGCGCCATGCGAACAGGATCAGCACCACGACGATGGCGCCCAGGTGCAGCGGCCACCATGCCATGCCGAAGGAGAACTTGCCCTGCTTGACGCTGGCCTCGAACACCTTCACTGCATTGTTATAGGTGAAGAAGATCAGCAGCGCGATAATCAGATTGGTCGAACTGCCAGCGCGCGGATTGACGAAGCCGAGCGGAATCGCCAGCAGCATCAGCACCAGGCAGGTGATCGGCAGCGACAAGCGCCACAGCAGCTCGGCGCGCGCCGGATTGGTCGGAATCGCCATCAGTTGCAAGGTCGGCGTGGCCGGCGCTTCCAGTTCGGCGCCCAGCACCGGCGCTTGCTGCCCCACGCGCACGCTGTAGCGCTCGAACTCCATGGTCTGGAAGTCCGCCTGGCCCGGCGTGCCCTGATAGCGGCGGCCATTCTTCAGCACCAGATAGCGGTCGCCGTTTTCGGCTTGCGTGACCACGCCTTCGCTGGCCACGATCACGGCAGTGCCGCGTTCATCGACCGAGTTCACGAACACGTTCTGCACCACGGAAGACTGGCCGCTCACGGCTTCCACAAAGAAGATGCGGTTGCTGGACGCGGACTCGCGGAACTGGCCCGGCGCCACCTTCTGCAGGTCTTCGCGCTTGGCGAAGCGGTCCACGTATTCGGCGCTCTTCTGCTTGGCCCATGGCGTAGCGTAGAAAGCCAGGCCGCCGGTCATCAGGATAATCGGAAGGCCAAACACCAGCACCGGTTTGATGAAGCGCGTGAGGCTCAGGCCCGAGGCAAACCACACCACCATTTCCGAGTCCTTATAGGTCCGCGTGATCACCATCAGCACGGAAATAAAGCTGGTGAGAATGAGGATAGTTGGCAGATAATTCAGGGCTGCGAAGGCGATCAGCGCAAGCACATCACTGGACGCGACCTTGCCGCCTGCGGCCCGGCCGAGGATTGTGATCAGGGTCCACGTCAGGATGATGGTGAACAGCACCGTGAAGGTGGYCCCGGCGGAGCTAATGAGCTCCCGGCGGAGGGCGCGTTGAAAAATCATTCGACGTTTATAATTCGGTTAGCAAATCAAGTCACTGCGTAAAAAATACGCAAACCTACGGAGAATCAAATGGACTTTAGCATAAAAGCATTCGACACTAAGAACACCATCGCGTCGGCCAAGACCGGCTGTGTCGCAGTTGCCGTGTTCGAAAACAAGAAGCTCTCGCAAGCTGCCAAGTCCCTCGATAGCGCCGGCGAAATCACCGCTGCGCTGAAGTCCGGCGACATCACCGGCAAGGCCGGCACCACCCTGCTGCTGCGCGGCCTGAAAGGCGCCGCCGCCGAGCGCGTGCTGCTGGTAGGCCTGGGCAAGGAAGATGACGTCGGCGAGAAGGCCATCGGCTCCGCTATCGGCGCCACCATCAAGGCTTTCTCCACCCTGGGCAACGCGGACGCCATTATCGCACTGCCACTGGAAGAAGTGAAAGGCCGCGACGCAGCATGGGCCATCCGCGCCGTGGTGCTGGCTGGCCGCGACAGCTTCTACCGCAGCGACGCACAGAAGTCGAAGAAAGACCCGGCACCGGCCGGCGTGAAGAAGCTGGCCCTGGCAGTCGCCAGCAATGCCGCCAACAAACTGGCGCTGCAGCAGGCCGTCGCCATCGCCAACGGCATGGAGCTGACCAAGGATCTGGGCAATCTGTCCGCCAACGTCTGCACCCCGACCTACCTGGCGAACACCGCCAAGAAGCTGGCCAAGGACTACAAGTTCAATGTTGAAGTCCTGGACCGCAAGCAGATGGAAGCCCTGAAGATGGGCAGCCTGCTGTCCGTCACCAACGGCACCGAAGAGCCGCCGAAGTTCATCGTACTGAAGCACATGGGCGGCAAGGCCAAGGACGCGCCGATCGTCCTGGTGGGCAAAGGCATCACCTTCGATACCGGCGGCATCTCGATCAAGGCCGGTCCTGGCATGGACGAGATGAAATACGATATGTGCGGCGCCGGCTCCGTGCTGGGCACCTTCCGCGCCATCGGTGAACTGGGCCTGAAGGCCAACGTGATCGGCATCATCGCCGCCACCGAGAACATGCCTTCCGGCCGCGCCACCAAGCCGGGCGACATCGTGACCTCGATGAACGGCCTGACCATCGAGATTCTGAACACCGACGCCGAAGGCCGTCTGGTCCTGTGCGACGCCCTGACCTACGCCGAGCGCTTCAACCCGGCCGCCGTGGTGGATGTGGCGACCCTGACCGGCGCCTGCATCGTGGCTCTGGGCCATCACAACAGCGGCGTGTTCGCGCGTGACGACGAAGGCGGCAACAAGCTGGCCGAAGAACTGATGGCTTCCGGCCGCGCTACCGGCGACACCGCTTGGCGCCTGCCGATCGGCGAACAGTACAACGAGCAGCTGAAGTCGAACTTCGCCGACCTGGCGAACATCGGCTCCCCGGGCGGCGCATCCTGCACCGCGGCAGCCTTCCTGGAAAACTTCACCCGCAAGTACAACTGGGCGCACGTCGACATCGCCGGCACCGCCTGGAAATCGGGCGCAGCGAAAGGCGCCACCGGCCGTCCGGTACCGCTGCTGACCAACTTCCTGATCGGCCGCGCAGGCTGATAATAAAAAAGCCGGGCTAGCCCGGCTTTTTTTCAATATACGGTCGTCCCGGCTGGTGGCGCAGGCCTTGGCGCCTCGCCATGCTGCAGGACCATCGTCAGCGTATCAGGATAATCAAAGCCCGCGCCCGTATTCTTGTCCACGTACTGCCCTGCCCCAGCCGTCAGAATATAGTTCGCCCAGCGCGAGCTGTTCTGCTTGGGCGCGACCTGGTCGAAGGCCCACACGTCGGCCTGGCGGCAATCGACGATCAGCGGCTGGGTACTCTTGCGGATGGCCACGCGGCCCGGCGTGGTGACGAACCAGCGGCCCACATCATTACTGAGCATGCAGCCGATGCCGGAAACGGGCTGGTGATCCAGAATCGTCTGCACCAGGACGTACTGGTCGGTGGATTCGGTTAACGTGGCGCAGCCTGCGGCCGCCGTCCCGATCAGGGCAGCGGCGAGCAGGCTGGCAGTGCGGCGCGTGAACAGCGCCGCGCCGACCGGGCGGGTCAGCCGAGCAGGCATGCAGGCAGCATCAGAAGCCCGAGGAGGCTTTCTGTTTCTGCTTCAGGCCCTGGATGACACCCAGGATGTCTTCCATGCCGCTGTTGCCGTCCATCCCCTGGAAGGCATCCAGAACTTCGTTCAGGACCTGGACACGCATTGCGGCATCATCCCCCGCCATGGCTTGCGGACGCTGCAAGCTCGAACGAGCAGCAGTCGCGACGCCGCCGTCTTTGGCAGCCGACTTGCGGCCACTTGGCGTTTTGCCATGTTCCAACGCCGCTTGCCAGATCAACCAACGGCGTTGCGTTTCAT
>NZ_JBFRDW010000533.1:0-4292 GCF_052113985.1 Pseudoduganella sp. RAF53_2
GTGCTCAGGGCTGCAAACTGCGCGCTGTTCAGCACGTTAGCCTGCTGAGTGCTCAGTGCAACTACCTGGTCGGTGGTCAGTGCTTTAACTTGCGCGGTACCCAGAGCAGCGATAGCAGCAGTCTTCAGATTTGCGAAGTCAGCGGTTTCCAGCGCAGCGATGTTGTTGGTCGACAGCGCGGCAACCTGGGTGCTGGACAGTGCGCCAGCCTGATTCGAAGTCAGGGCAACGATCTGGTTGGTGCTCAGGCCAGTCGCCATGGCAGCGGTGCCGAAGGCGGCTACCTGGTTGGTGGACAGTGCGCCGATCTGGTCGGTGGTCAGGCCTGCCATTTGTTGCGACTTCAGGGAAGCCACAGCGGCGGTGGACAGGCCAGCCAGGTCCTGGGTCTCGATAGCGCCGATGGYGTTCGAGGACAGGGCGCCTACTTGCGCAGTGTTCAGCACCGCGATCTGGTTCGAAGTCAGGGCGACCACAGCGTCGGTCGACAGGCCAGCGATACCGTTAGTGCTCAGGGCAGCGATGGAGCCGGTCGCCAGGTTCTTCACCTGGTCGGTGGTCAGCGCAGCAACCTGTGCGGAACCCAGAGCAGCGATGGTGCTGGTCTTGATCGCGTTCAGGTCTTGCGTCTGCAGGGCAGCCACGTCATCGGTGCTCAGGGCAGCAAACTGTGCGCTGTTCAGCACGTTAGCCTGTTGGGTGCTCAGGGCGACAACCTGGTCGGTGGTCAGTGCCTTCACCTGGCCGGTGGTCAGGGCGGCAATCGCAGCAGTCTTCAGGTTAGCGAAGTCGGCGGTTTCCAGCGCAGCGATGTTGTTGGTGCTCAGCGCTGCAACCTGGGCGCTGGACAGCGCGCCAGCCTGGTTCGAGGTCAGGGCAACGATCTGGTCGGTGCTCAGGCCGGTCGCCATGGCAGCGGTGCCGAAGGCTGCTACCTGGTTGGTCGACAGCGCGCCAATCTGGTCAGTGGTCAGGCCTGGCAGCTGGTTCGACTTTAGGGAAGCGATTGCAGCGGTAGACAGGCCAACGATGTCCTGAGTTTCGATTGCGCCAACGGCATTCGACGACAGCGCGCCGATCTGCGCGGTGGACATCACAGCGAACTGGTTCGAGGTCAGTGCCACAACTGCGTCGGTCGACAGGCCGGAGATGCCGTTGGTGCTCAGGGCAGCGATCGAGCCGGTCGTCAGGTTCTTCACCTGGTCAGTGGTCAATGCCGACACCTGTGCGGAACCCAGAGCAGCGATGGTGCTGGTCTTGATGGCGTTCAGGTCTTGGGTTTGCAGAGCTGCGATGCCATCAGTGGTCAGCGCGCCAACTTGAGCGCTGCTCAGAACGTTGGCTTGTGCGGTGCTCAGAGCTACGACCTGGTCGGTGGTCAGTGCCTTCACCTGGTTGGTCGACAGGGCAGCAATCGACGAAGTCTTCAGGTTAGCGAAGTCCGCGGTTTCCAGGGCAGCAATGTTGTTGGTGCTCAGGGCGGCGACCTGGGCGCTGGACAGCGCGCCAGCCTGGTTCGAGGTCAGGGCAACGATCTGGTCGGTGCTCAGGCCGGTCGCCATGGCAGCGGTGCCGAAGGCGGCAACCTGGTTGGTCGACAGTGCGCCAATCTGGTCAGTGGTCAGGCCAACCAGCTGGTTCGACTTCAGTGCAGCAACTGCAGCGGTCGACAGGCCGGCGATGTCCTGGGTCTCGATAGCGGCGATGTCGTTCGACGACAGGGCGCCGATCTGGGCGGTGGACATCACAGCGAACTGGTTCGAAGTCAGGGCAACCACAGCGTCGGTCGACAGACCGGAGATGCCGTTGGTGCTCAGCGAAGCGATCGATGCGGTCGCCAGATTCTTCACCTGGTCGGTGGTCAGTGCAGCAACCTGTGCCGAACCCAGAGCAGCGATGGTGCTGGTCTTGATTGCGTTCAGGTCCTGGGTCTGCAGGGCAGCGATACCGTCGGTGGTCATTGCACCAACTTGAGAGCTGCTCAGCACGTTGGCTTGTGCGGTGCTCAGTGCAACCACCTGGTCGGTGGTCAGGGCCTTCATCTGACCGGTCGACAGAGCGGCGATGGATGCAGTCTTCAGGTTGGCGAAGTCAGCGGTTTCCAGAGCGGCGATGTTATTGGTGCTCAGAGCAGCAACCTGGGCGCTGGACAGTGCGCCAGCCTGGTTCGAGGTCAGGGCAACGATCTGGTCGGTGCTCAGGCCGGTCGCCATGGCGGCGGTGCCGAAGGCAGCAACCTGGTTGGTCGACAGTGCGCCGATCTGGTCGGTGGTCAGGCCAACCAGCTGGTTCGACTTCAGGGAAGCCACAGCGGCGGTAGTCAGGCCGGCGATGTCCTGGGTTTCGATCGCGCCGATGGCGTTCGAGGACAGGGCGCCAACTTGTGCGGTGTTCAGCACTGCGATTTGGTTCGAGGTCAGCGCCACGACAGAGTCGGTCGACAGGCCGGCAATACCGGCGGTGCTCAGCGAAGCGATCGATGCGGTAGCCAGGTTCTTCACCTGGTCGGTGGTCAGGGCAGCAACTTGTGCCGAGCCCAGAGCAGCAATGGTGCTGGTCTTGACGGCATTCAGGTCCTGGGTCTGCAGAGCGGCGATGCCATCAGTGGTCAGGGCAGCGAACTGGGAGCTGGACAGCACCGAAGCCTGCGAAGTGCTCAGTGCAACAACCTGGTCGGTGGTCAGTGCCTTCACCTGGTTGGTCGACAGAGCAGCAATTGCCGAAGTCTTCAGGTTAGCGAAGTCTGCGGTTTCCAGAGCAGCGATGTTGTTGGTGCTCAGAGCTGCAACCTGGGCGCTGGACAGCGCGCCAGCCTGGTTGGAAGTCAGCGCAACGATCTGGTCGGTGCTGAAGCCGGCAGACAGAGCAGCCGTGGTCAGCGCAGCAACCTGGTTGGTCGACAGGTTCGCAACCTGGGCAGTGCCGAGCGCTGCGATCTGGGCAGTCTTCAGGGYGACGACGGCGGCGGTGGACAGGCCTGCCAGGTCAGCAGTCTCAATCGCTGCGACCGAAGCGGTAGCCAGCGACGACACCTGCGCGGTATTCATTGCGGCGATCTGATTGGAGGACAGAGCAACAACCTGATCGGAGCTCAGTACGCTAGCCGAAGCGGTGGTCAGTGCGGCCACCTGCTGGGTGGTCAGGTTTGCGGTCTGGGCAGTGGTCAGTGCGGATACCTGGGCGGTTGCCAGGGCAGCGATAGCGGAGCTGCGCAGGGCGGCCAGGTCGGCGGTCTCTAGGGCGACGATGGCATCAGTAGTCAGGGCAACAACTTGCGCGGTGCTCAGCGCGTTGGCCTGGCTGGTGGTCAGGGCGACGATCTGATCGGTCGTCAGGGCCTTCACCTGGACGGTGGTCAGGCCGGCGAGCGAGGCAGTCTTGATGGCGGCGAAATCGCCGGTTTCCATCGCAGCCATGCTGGCGGTAGCGAAAGCACCAATTTGCGAGGAGGTCAAAGCGCCTACTTGATTCGAGGTCAGCGCAATCGTCTGGTCACTATTGAAGCCCAACGACAGCTGCTGCGTCGTGAACATAGGGATTTGCAGGGTCGTGAAGGCACCGACCTGATCGCTACTCAGCGCTGCAATGTCGTCAGTCCCGATGGTTGGGATCAGCGACGTCGACAAGGCCGCAATTGCGTCTGTGGTAAAGCCCGAAACGATGAGGCTCATTTGTATTTCTCCTAGAGGTACCGCTATGTGTTCTGTCCAGACAGCAAAACGAGCCAAGGGTCCGCTACCCATAGGCTCTTTCACCGTTTCGGCTTACGCCGATATCTAAATTTCTACCCTTGCCTAGCTCAGCAGGAAACCCTGCTTTTCATTCTTAACGTCAACAATTTTGTGAACTTTAGGTGGCTCAACATTGTTTACGCGTAAACTTGCTTGAACAAAATGCAAGTGACTTCAGATGACGCTGACGCCACGCTTGGGTACAAAGCGACCGTTTCAGTCGTTCCGTTAAGAAAATTTTTGCCCCAAATTTGTTGCGTCAAAACAACTAGTTCCTGAAAGCATCATTCAATCCGGCGCCCAGTATACCGAGTTTCATTGCTTCGCAGCATGAAAATTTAATGACATGTCGCCGGTCGGCAACTCGATTTTTTGACAAGTTTGTTTACTGCGTAACATCGCGCGTCAGAGTCATGGACGTGGCAAAATGGCGCTTCATCATCCAAACCGGTTCCGTTGCGGTGAACTTTTGATTTGTTAAATATTTCCTTGCGGAAATTACACGCAAAATTCGAATAGTTGCAGTGAAGAAGGAATCAAGGGAAGAGCATTGTCATGGAC
>NZ_JBFRDW010000534.1:0-4282 GCF_052113985.1 Pseudoduganella sp. RAF53_2
CAATCAAGGAAGGAAATGTCACACTTTTAGAGGTGCTGCCGCTCCCATTCGGGGCGCAGCAGGCTGAGAACGATAACGTCCTGATAATGCCCGTTCACGAAGAAAGCCTGGCGCAGCGTGCCTTCGGCGCGGAAGCCGCATTTTTCCGCCACCCGCACCGAGCCGATATTTTCCGGCGCCGCCAGCACTTCCAGGCGGTGCACGGGGTTGATGCGGAACAGGTAATCGGACAACAGGCCGAGAGCCTCGCTGGTGTAGCCCATGCCGGACAGGTGCTGGTCGAACAGGCGATAGCCAATCTCGCGGCTGCTGGGCGTGCGCGTCTTGAAGTGGGTGATGACGCCGATGATGTGGTGGGTGATCTGGTCTTCCACCACGAAGAGTTCATTGTCTTCGGTGACGAAGCCGTTCTGTGCGAATTCGCGCCGCATGGCTTCCGGCGACTTGAAGAACAGCGAAAAATACTCGCCGCGCGAGGGCAGATCGTTGACCAGCGCGATAAAAGTGTTGAGATCCGTGTTCAGCAGATGGCGGACCGTGCAGAGTTGTCCTTTTAGCATAAACCCATGGTAGGACAATCCTGGGGCCGGGTCAAAAACAATATGTTACTGCGCAACATTGTTAAATGCGTTATTGTTATATGTTCCTAGCGAACATTAACCATCTTCTCAGGACATCGAATGAACCTTCGCAAGCCTCTCCTTACCGCCCTGGCGACCTGCCTRCTGGGCGCTGGCCTTATCGGCAATACCTACGCCGCTTCGCCCAACGATGCAGAAACCCTCGGCAAGATCCGCGACGCCGCCATGCAGGACGACTGGGCCTACCAGCGTCTGGAAGACCTGACCGACCTGGTTGGCCCGCGCCTGTCCGGCTCGGCCGGCGCCGCCGCTGCGGTGGAGCAGGTTGCCGGCGTCATGCGCCAGATGGGCGCCAAAGTGACGCTGCAGCCGGTAAAAGTCCCGCACTGGGTGCGTGGCGAAGAAAAGGCTGAACTGGTCGACTACAAAGGCCGTCCTGCCAACATCACGCAGAAAGTGGTGCTGACCGCGCTGGGTGGTTCGGGCGCAACACCTGCCGCCGGCATGACTGCCAACGTGGTTGTGGTGCACGACTTCGACGAAATGAAAGCACGCGCCGCTGAAATCAAGGGCAATATCGTGCTGTTCGACGTGGCGTTCGACCAGGGCATGGCCGACAAGGGTCTGGCGGGGCCGGCGTATGGCCGTGGCACCAACTACCGCACCAACGGCCCGCGCATGGCGGCCGAACTGGGCGCGGCGGCAGCGCTGGTGCGCTCCGTTGGCGGCGCCGATTACCGTCTGCCGCACACCGGCTTTACCGCGCTGACCGATGCGCATCGCATTCCGGCTGCTGCCGTGTCGGCGGAAGATTCGATGCTGATGGCGCGCCTGAGCAAGCGCGGTCCGATCAGGATCCACCTGACTCTTACCCCGCAAATGCTGCCGGAAGCGGACAGCTTCAACGTCATCGCCGACATTCCCGGCACCGACAAGGCAGATGAAGTGGTGGTGGTGTCCGGCCACCTGGATTCCTGGGATCTGGCCACTGGCGCCAATGACGATGCGACCGGCGTAACCGGCGCCATGGGCGTGCTGCAAACCCTGCACAAGCTGGGCCTGAAGCCGCATCGCACCATCCGTATGATCGCCTGGATGAACGAAGAAAACGGCGGCCGTGGCGGCCAGGCCTACCATGACGCCAACAAGGCGACCATGGCCAAGCAGTTTGCGGCGATCGAAAGCGACGGCGGCGCAGGCCGCACCTTCGGTATTCTGGCCGGCGTGCGTCCGGAATATGAGAAGCAGTTCGCCCCGCTGCGCAAGGCACTGGACCCGATCGGCGCCAGCGTCTTCATGCGCCGCGATGTGATTGGCTCGGGTGACCTGCATTCCATCGAAACCGATGGTGTGCCAAGCTTCGAGCCACTGGTCGACACCAGCGCTTACTTCAACTACCACCACACTGCGGCGGACACCTTCGACAAGGTGGACCCGCTGAATATGAAGCGCCACGTAGCGGTGCTGTCCACCATGGCCTGGTATCTGGCCAACACGGACGAACCCGTCGGCCGTGCGCCGGAGCAGTTCAAGTAAAAAGAAAGGCGGGCTGCGAGCCCGCCTTTTTTATCGCAGCGAAGGTGCGAACAGCGGGTCGGTTACCGAAGTAAAACTGAAGCCTGCGGCCAGCAACTGGCCGATGATGGTGTCGAGATGCGCCAGCGTGTTGGGATGGATCTCGTGCATGAGAATGATGCCGCCCTTGCGCGCACGCGCGGCGGCGAGCACATGGCCGACATAATCGGCGCGGTACTGGGCAGGAACGCCGCAAGCCAGGGCTTCTTTGGCATCGATGGTGCCGGTGTGGTCATAGGCCCAGTCGCAGGAATCGATGTGCCAGCCGACGATCTTGTAGCCGTGCGCGTGCACCAGCGCGTTGGTTTCGCAAGTCGAATTCCCGTATGGGTAGCGGAATAATTTCGGATCGCTGCCTTCCACCAGAGATTCCGTTTTCAATACTTCGTCGGCCTGCGCCTCGGCGCTGACGTCGTGGAAGTTCGGGTGGTTCCAGGAGTGGTTCGCGATGACCTGATGCCCGGCAGCGCGCACGCGCGCCACCAGTTCGGGATATCTGGCGGCCTTCTCGCCGATCATGAAGAAGGTGGCCGTGATGCCGTGCTTCTTCAGGACTTCAAGAATCAGATCGGTTGCGCCGGGCGCCGGGCCGTCATCAAAGGTCAGCACCACGCGGTTGGGCGGCGGCGCAGTCGAAATCTCGGACTCGTAGCGGCAGCTGCGTTCCAGGTCGGCCTGGTCCACTTCCAGTCTGGTGTGCAGGCGTTTGAGGTGCTGGTGGTGCACCATCGCCGCTTCGGGCGTGCGTTCAGGCGCGCTGTCAGGTGCGGCGTTGGCCGCGTGCAGGCACAAGCCGGCAAGCAGCCCGCCGATCATCGTATGTTTCATCACATCGCGTTCAGTGGAATTTTCAGATAGCGCACGCCGTTGTCTTCAGCCTCCGGCAGCTGGCCGGCGCTGATGTTGACCTGAATCGCGGGCAGGATCAGCACCGGCATGGACAAGGTCGCGTCGCGCTTCGTACGCATGTCGACGAAGGTGTCTTCGCTGATGCCGTCGCGCACATGGATATTGGTGGCGCGCTGTTCGGCCACGGTCACTTCCCAGCGTGCCTCACGGCCTGCCGGCGGATAGTCGTGGCACATGAACAGGCGCGTTTCCGGCGGCATGGCCAGCAGCCGGCGAATCGATTGATACAGATCGTGCGCGCTGCCGCCCGGGAAGTCACAGCGCGCGGTGCCTACGTCCGGCATGAACAGCGTATCGCCCACAAACACCGCGTCGCCGATCTGATACGCCATGTCGGCCGGCGTGTGGCCAGGCACGTGCAGGGCGCGCGCAGTCAGCCCGCCGATGCTGAATTGCTCATCCGCTTCAAACAGCCTGCCGAAACGCGACAGGTCGCCATCCTTGCGGTTGAAGACATGCGAGAACGCGTGCTGCACGGTGCGGATGCCCGCGCCGATGCCGATGCGGCCACCGATCTTTTCCTGCAAATACGGCGCGGCGGACAGGTGGTCGGCGTGGGCGTGGGTCTCCAGCAGCCATTCGGTCTTCAGGTTGTGGGCGCGGACGAACTCGATCACGCGGTCGGCCGATACCGTGGAGGTGCGGCCGGACTTGTGGTCGAAATCCATCACCGAGTCGATCACGGCGCATTCACCGCCGTCGCGCTCATAAACGACATAGCTGATGGTGGAGGTGGCGGGGTCAAAGAATCCCTGGATCTGAGGCTTCATATCAAGCTGATAGGTTTTTAATGGCCGCGCCATTATAAAGAAAGCTGATATGAGGGGCTAGCCATATGCGTTTTATGTTGCTAGTGCCCGTTTTGGACCGTGCGTGATGTGCTGCGATCTTCGTGCTACTCTTTTTATACGAGGCTATCAGGAGAACGCATGCAAAGACATTCTCTGCGAAGCATTGCCGCGCTAATGGCGACCATGGGAGCAGCCTCGGCCCCCGCCGCAACAGCCCAGGACAATCTAGCTGGCTTGTCGCTGGAAGAGTTGAGCAATGTACGCATCATTTCCGTTTCCCGCCGCGAGGAGAGGCTGGCCGATGCGCCGGCGGCGGTCTTCATCATCACTTCCGACGATTTGAGGCGCAGCGGCGCAACGCGGCTGGTGGATGCGCTGCGGCTGGCGCCCAATCTGCAAGTGGCGATGGCCAATGCCAGCGGACAC